>VEQC01000018.1 GCA_018883455.1 Limnohabitans sp.
CCCAGGGGTCGGTCTGCGTTTGGGGCGCCTGGCTTGCTGGGGATGTTTGAGCCCATGCGGTGCCGTTGGCACACACCAAGGCCAATCCCAAACCGATGTTCAAAAGGGTCTTCACTTGTTTGCCTGCCCGTTGTTGGCGCCGTCAGCAGCCTTGCTATAGAGGAATTGGCTGATCAAATTCTCCAACACTACCGCAGACTGCGTGTCGCTCACTTTATCGCCTTCTTGGAGGTTCTCGGCTTCCGCTCCCGCCTGCACGCCAATGTATTGGTCGCCCAGCAAACCGCTGGTGAGGATTTTGAGTGAGCTGTCTTTGGGGAACTGGTAGCGGCGATCCATGGCCAAGCGCACCACGGCTTGGTAGGACTTGTCGTCGAAGGTGATGGATTCCACCCGTCCCACAACCACCCCGGCGCTGCGCACCGCCGCTTTGGGCTTGAGTCCGCCAATATTGTCAAACTTCGCGGTCACGCTATAGGTAGACTGCCAGTTCAGGCTCAACAAATTCGCCGATTTGAGGGCCAGAAACAGCACGGCCAGCGCACCGAGCAGAACAAATAGTCCCACCCACAGGTCATTTTTTGATTTTTGCATTCTGTTTTCCTCAGATGCTGAACATCAGCGCAGTCAAGACAAAATCCAAACCCAGCACCGTCAAGGAGGCGGTCACCACGGTTCGGGTCGTGGCGCGGGAGACGCCTTCGGGCGTGGCCAAGGCCTCATAGCCTTGAAAAAGGGCGATGAAGGTGACGGCAACTGCGAACACCACGCTCTTGAGCATGCCGTTACCCACGTCGCGCCAGACATCCACACCGCCTTGCATCTGACTCCAAAACGCACCGGAATCCACCCCAATCAAACCCACGCCCACGAGCCAGCCCCCCAAAATGCCCACGGCACTGAAGATGGCTGCCAAGATGGGCAGGGCCACAATTCCCCCCCAAAAACGGGGCGCAAGGATACGCTGCACTGGATCGACCGCCATCATGTCCATGGCGCTGAGCTGCTCGCCGGCCTTCATCAAACCAATTTCCGCAGTCAAGGAGGTGCCCGCACGCCCTGCAAAGAGCAAGGCGCTCACCACGGGGCCGAGCTCTCGCACGAGGCTCAGGGCGACGAGCAAACCCAGGGCTTCCGCCGAGCCATAGCGCTGCAAGGTGTAATAACCCTGCAAACCCAACACAAAGCCGACAAACAGGCCGGAGACCACAATGATCGCCAGGGAGTGGTTGCCCAAAAAGTGAATTTGGTCGCGCACCAAGCCCATGCGCCGAAAGGTGGCTGGCGTCAAGCGCAGCAAGCGGACAAACAAACGTGCCCCAAGGCCAAGCCCCAGCAAAAGATGACGCACCCATGCGCCCAAGCGAATGATCGCGTTCATGGGCGCGCTCCGCAGCCGAAGTCTTGCCCCAGTGGCAAGGCCGGGTGGTGAAAACGCACCGGGCCATCGGGGGCGGCCGTCACAAATTGATGGACCAGGGGGTCCTGACTCTCTCGCACCGCCTGTGGCGTACCTTGGGCCGCGATACGACCGTTGGCCAGGATGATGACGTGGTCGGCAATGTGGAAGGTCTCGTCCAAATCGTGCGAGACGACCAAGCTGGTCAGACCCAAGGCATCGTTGAGGCGTCGAATCAGGCGCGCAGCGGTGCCCAGAGAAATCGGGTCCAAGCCCGCAAACGGTTCGTCGTACATCACCAATTCAGGGTCGAGCGCGATGGCCCGCGCGAGGGCGACCCGGCGTGCCATGCCCCCCGAAATTTCGCTGGGCATCAAATCACGCGCGCCGCGCAAGCCCACCGCCTCGAGTTTCATCAGCACGATGTCGCGCACCATGGGCTCGGGCAGATCGGTGTGCTCTCGCAAGGGAAACGCCACATTGTCAAACACGCTCAAGTCCGTGAACAAGGCACCAAACTGAAACAGCATGCCGGTGCGCCGACGCCAGGCATAGAGACGGTCTTGGTTAAATTGCGCCATGTCCTGCCCATCGACTTGCAACACACCGGCTTGCGCTTTGTACTGGCCGCCGATGAGTCGCAACAACGTGGTTTTACCGCCGCCCGAAGCGCCCATGATGGCCGTGACCTGACCGCGCGGGATGTCGAGGTCAATGCCATCAAGAATCAAGCGCTCCCCATAGCCAAACCTCACCCCGCGCAAGCTCACGAGGGGCGCAGTGGGTGGAGGGACGACTTGAGTATGCATAAAAAAGGCTAGAAATATCCAGCCCAGAGATTGTAGTCGCCAAGGGATTCCCCTGATTGCTCAGGGGAAGCCGGACAAAAAGCCCTGTTGTCGTGAGGCTTAGCGTGGCAGGGCACTCTCGCCCATGAGGAACGCATCCACGGCGCGCGCGGCTTGGCGGCCCTCGCGAATGGCCCACACCACCAAGGACTGGCCACGGCGCATATCCCCCGCGGCAAAGACCTTGGGCACATTGGTGGCATAGCCGCCCTCTTCCTCGGTGCTGGCGCGGGCGTTGCCGCGCGCATCCTTGTCCACACCGAACGAGTCCAGCACCGTGGCGACCGGGTTGACAAAGCCCATGGCGAGCAGGACCAAGTCGGCCGGCCACTCCTTCTCCGTGCCGGGCACCTCTACCAGTTTGCCGTCCTTCATCTCCACCTGGGCCGTGACCAAGCCGGTGAGCTTGCCATTCTTGCCGATGAACGATTTAGTGGAAATCGCGAACTCCCGCTTGAGCAAGCCTTTGGCTTCGCTCTCTTCGTGGCTAGAACTCGTGCGCAGCTTGAGGGGCCAATAAGGCCATACCAAGGGCTTGTTTTCCTGCTCGGGCGGCATGGGCATGACCTCAAACTGCGTCACGCTCTTGGCGCCGTGGCGCGTGCTGGTGCCCACGCAATCGCTGCCGGTGTCACCACCGCCAATGACGATCACGTGCTTGCCGTCGGCGCGCAATTGGTCCTTGAGCTTGTCGCCCGCATTGACCTTGTTTTGCTGGGGGAGGAACTCCATGGCGAAATGGATGCCGGAGAGTTCGCGACCCGGGACCGGCAGATCGCGCGACTGCTCCGCACCACCGGTGAGCAACACCGCATCAAAGTCCTTCTTGAGCTGCTCGGCGCTGACTTTCTCTTTGGCCCAGTTGGTGACCTTGGAGTCCTCGGGCCATTCCCCCACTAACACACCGGTGCGCACGGTAACGCCCTCGGCCTTGAGTTGCTCGGTGCGACGGTCGATGAGTGCTTTCTCCAGCTTGAAGTCGGGAATGCCATAGCGCAACAGCCCCCCGACGCGATCGTTTTTCTCGAACAGCGTGACCGCATGACCGGCCCGGGCGAGTTGCTGGGCGGCGGCCATGCCGGCCGGGCCCGCGCCTATCACGGCCACTTTTTTGCCGGTCTTGACCTTGGGTGGCTGGGGTTGGACCCAGCCCTCGGCCCAAGCACGGTCAATGATGGCGTGCTCAATCGATTTGATGCCGACGGGGTCGCCGTTGACATTGACGACACAGGCGGCCTCGCAAGGGGCCGGGCAAATGCGTCCGGTGAACTCGGGGAAGTTGTTCGTGCTGTGCAGCACATCAATCGCGTTTTTCCAGTCGCCCCGGTAGACGAGGTCGTTGAAGTCGGGAATGATGTTGTTGACCGGACAGCCGCTGTTGCAAAACGGCGTGCCGCAATCCATGCAGCGCGCGCCTTGGACTTTGGCCTGATCGTCACTGAGGGCGATGACAAATTCCTTGTAGTTCTTGACGCGGTCTTGCGGCGGGAGGTAATCCTCTTCGACGCGCTCAAATTCCATGAAGCCGGTGACTTTTCCCATGATCTTTCCTTTACTGGCGTTAGCGGGGCTTTAGGCAGCCACCGGCTTGGCGGCCTGACTGGCCTTCTTCGCGTTGATCTCGCCCAAGGCGCGCTTGTACTCGTTGGGGAACACCTTGATGAATTTAGCCCGGGCGTTGGCCCAGTCATCGAGGAGTTCGCGCGCACGGCGGCTGCCGGTCCACTTGAAATGGTCTTCGAGCAACTTCTTGAGCTGGCTCTCGTCGGCTTGATCCCGGTGCCAAATGGCGCGGTCGACTTGCGCGGCCTGGTCAGCCTCTGACAGGACTTTTTCCATGCTCACCATCGCGGTGTTGCAACGGCTGGCGAACTGGCCATCCTCGTCATAGACATAGGCAATGCCGCCGCTCATGCCGGCGCCAAAATTGCGCCCCGTCTTGCCCAACACGGCCACGGTGCCGCCGGTCATGTACTCGCAACCATGATCGCCCGTGCCTTCCACCACGGCGGTCGCGCCGGAGAGACGCACCGCGAACCGCTCGCCGGCAACGCCAGCGAAGAAGGCTTCACCGCTGGTCGCGCCGTACATGACCGTGTTACCCACAATGATGTTTTGCACGGCCACACCGCGGAAGTCGAGGCTCGGCCGCACCACCACGCGGCCCCCTGACAAGCCCTTACCGGTGTAGTCGTTCGCTTCACCAATGAGGTAGAGCGTGATGCCGTTGCACAGGAAGGCGCCAAACGACTGACCGCCCGTACCTTCGAGCTGGATGCGAATGGTGTCGTCGGGCAAGCCTTCGGGATGCACCTTGGTGACCGCCCCGGAGAGCATGGCTCCCACTGAGCGGTTGACGTTGCGCGCCGTCTCCATGAACTGGACCTTCTCGCCCTTGTCAATGGCAGCACGGCTCTTGGCAATCAGGACGTTGTCAAGCGACTTCTCCAACCCATGCTCTTGGGATTCGACATGCCGCTTGGGCACGTCGTCGGCCACGGGCGGTACAGCCAAGAGGCGTGAGAAATCCAAACCACGCGCCTTCCAGTGGGCAATGCCCGCGCGCATGTCGAGCAAATCGGCACGGCCGACCAAGTCGTCAAACTTGGCAATCCCCAGCTGGGCCATGATCTGGCGCACTTCCTCGGCCACAAAGAAGAAGTAGTTCACCACATGCTCAGGCTTGCCGGCAAACTTCTTGCGCAGGGCCGGGTCTTGCGTGGCCACCCCCACCGGGCAGGTGTTGAGGTGGCACTTGCGCATCATGATGCAGCCCTCGACGACCAGGGGAGCGGTGGCAAAGCCGAATTCATCGGCACCGAGCAGCGCACCAATGGCGACGTCTCGGCCAGTCTTCATCTGGCCATCGGTCTGCACACGAATGCGGCCGCGCAAACCGTTGAGCACCAAAGTTTGCTGGGTTTCGGCCAGACCAATTTCCCAAGGCGAACCGGCGTGTTTGACCGAAGACCAAGGCGAGGCACCGGTGCCGCCGTCGTGCCCGGCAATCACCACGTGATCGGCCTTGCACTTGGCCACACCTGCTGCGATCGTGCCCACCCCCACCTCCGAGACCAGCTTGACGCTGATGTCGCTGTGCGGGGCCACGTTCTTGAGGTCGTGAATCAGTTGCGCAAGATCTTCAATCGAGTAGATGTCGTGGTGGGGAGGGGGCGAAATCAGGCCCACGCCCGGCACCGAGTGGCGCAACTTGCCGATGTAGTTCGACACCTTGCCGCCCGGCAATTGCCCCCCCTCACCCGGCTTAGCGCCTTGGGCCATCTTGATCTGAATCTGATCGGCACTGGAGAGGTATTCCGCGGTCACCCCAAAGCGGCCCGAGGCCACCTGCTTGATGCGTGAGCGCAGGCTGTCACCGTCGCTCAGGGGCAGATCTACTTCGACTTGCTCGGCGCCAATCACGCTTTTGAGCGATTCCCCTTTTTGGATCGGAATGCCCTTGAGCTCGTTACGGTAACGCGCGGGGTCTTCACCGCCTTCGCCGGTGTTGCTCTTGCCGCCAATGCGGTTCATCGCTACGGCCAGGGTGGCGTGCGCTTCGGTGGAAATCGAACCGAGCGACATTGCGCCGGTGGCAAATCGCTTGACGATTTCGCTCGCGGGCTCAACTTGCTCGAGCGGGATGGCCTTGGCAGGATCGATCTTGAACTCAAAGAGACCCCGCAGCGTCATGTGACGCTTGCTCTGGTCATTGATGATCTGGGCGTATTCCTTATAGGTATTGAAGTTGCCCGCACGTGTGCTGTGCTGCAGCTTGGCAATGGCGTCGGGCGTCCACATGTGCTCTTCTCCGCGCGCGCGCCAGGCGTACTCGCCACCGGCATCGAGGGCGTTGGCCAACACAGGATCGTCGCCAAAGGCCGCCTTGTGCATGCGGATGGCCTCTTCGGCAATCTCGAACACGCCAATGCCCTCCACGCGGCTGGCCGTGCCGGTGAAGTACTTTTCGATGGTTTCTTGGTTGATGCCGATGGCCTCAAACAACTGCGCCCCGCAATACGACATGTAGGTGCTCACGCCCATCTTGGACATGATCTTGGAGAGCCCCTTGCCCACAGCCTTGATGTAGTTGTAGATGGCTTTCTCGGCCGAGAGGTCCCCCGGCAAGTCCTTGTGCATGGCGGCCAAGGTTTCCATGGCCAGGTAGGGGTGAACGGCCTCCGCGCCGTAGCCCGCGAGCACCGCAAAGTGGTGCACCTCGCGTGCGGTACCCGTTTCCACCACCAGACCCGCTGTGGTGCGCAGGCCCTCGCGCACCAAGTGCTGGTGAATCGCCGAGAGGGCGAGCAAGGCCGGAATGGCCACGCGTTCGGCGTTGACGCCACGGTCGCTGATGATGAGGATGTTGTGACCACCCTTGATGGCGTCCACCGCCTCGGCGCACAGCGAGGCCAGCTTGGCCTCGACACCCTCACGGCCCCAATCCACGGGGTAGGTGATGTCCAGTGTGGCGCTCTTGAACTTGCCGTGTGTGACGCGCGCGATGTCGCGCAGCTTGGCCATGTCCGCGAAGTCCAGCACCGGCTGGCTCACCTCCAAACGCATGGGCGGGTTGACCTGGTTAATGTCGAGCAAGTTTGGCTTGGGGCCAATGAACGAGACCAAGGACATCACGATCGCTTCGCGAATCGGGTCGATCGGAGGGTTGGTCACTTGCGCAAACAACTGCTTGAAGTAGTTGTAGAGCGGCTTGTTGCGATCCGAGAGCACCGCCAGCGGGCTGTCGTTGCCCATGGAGCCCACGGCTTCTTCGCCTTGAGCGGCCATTGGGGCGATGAGGAACTTGATGTCTTCCTGGGTGGTGCCAAACGCTTGCTGCAAATCGAGCAGCGGCACGGCGGAAGGCTTCACATCGTGCTGGCCTTCGGCCACATCGTCCAATTTGATGCGCAGGTTATCGATCCACTGGGCATACGGCTTGGCGCTGGCCAGACCGGCCTTGAGTTCTTCGTCATCAATCATGCGACCTTGCTCGAGGTCGATGAGGAACATTTTGCCGGGCTGCAGACGCCATTTGCGCACGATCTTGCTCTCGGGTACCGGGAGCACGCCCGACTCAGAGCCCATGATGACCATGTCGTCGTCCGTGACGCAATAACGTGAGGGACGCAGGCCGTTGCGGTCCAGCGTGGCGCCAATCTGGCGACCATCGGTGAACACGATGGAGGCGGGGCCATCCCAAGGCTCCAACATGGCGGCGTGGTATTCATAGAACGCCTTGCGACGCGCATCCATGGTGGTGTGTTGTTCCCAAGGCTCGGGAATCATCATCATCACGGCCTGGCTGATCGGGTAGCCCGCCATCGTCAAGAGTTCCAAGCAATTGTCGAAGGTGGCGGTGTCGGATTGGCCGGCAAAGCTGATGGGGTAGAGCTTGTGCAAGTCATCGGCTAGCACCGGCGAGGACATGACCCCTTCTCGCGCGCGCATCCAGTTGTAGTTGCCCTTGACGGTGTTGATCTCACCGTTGTGGGCCACGTAGCGGTAGGGGTGGGCCAGCGGCCACTCGGGGAAGGTGTTGGTGGAGAAACGCTGGTGCACGAGACCCAAAGCCGAGACGCAACGCTCATCCTGCAAATCCAAATAATAGGTGCCGACCTGATCGGCCAACAACAAGCCCTTGTAGACCACAGTCCGGCTGGACATGCTCGGGATGTAGTACTCGTTGCTGTGCTTGAGCTTGAGGGCTTGAATGGCAGCGCTGGCGGTTTTGCGAATCACATACAGCTTGCGTTCGAGCGCATCCTGCACGATCACATCGTCACCCCGGCCAATGAAAATCTGGCGAATGATGGGCTCTTTCTCGCGCACACGGGGTGACATCGGCATGGCCTGATTCACCGGCACATCGCGCCAGCCCAGCAACACTTGGCCTTCGGCCTTGACCGCGCGCTCAAGCTCTTGCTCACACGCCATGCGGGAGGCATGCTCCTTGGGCAAGAACACCATGCCCACGCCATACTCGCCAAAAGGCGGCAAGGCCACGCCCTGCTTGGCCATTTCTTCACGGTAGAGCGCATCGGGCAATTGAATCAAGATGCCCGCGCCATCGCCCATGAGCTTATCTGCGCCCACAGCGCCCCGATGATCGAGGTTTTCCAAGATCTTGAGGGCCTGGGTCACGATCCCATGAGACTTCTGCCCCTTAATGTGCGCGACAAAGCCCACGCCACAGGCATCGTGTTCATTCGCAGGGTCATACAAACCGTGCTGTTGCAAGAAAAGTTGTTCGGCAGCCTTCGTCATGGGGCGCACTCCTAGGGTTTTTACGCAGGAACGTGATCATAAACCCCTGCAACAAAAATGCCAGCAAAATTAATTGGGGTCTGACCCCAATTAATTGAGGTCCAACAGGATTTGGGAAATAATTGGGGACAGATTAAAAGATGGTTGATTTTTAAGGTTTTTTGGGGGTGGCGTGGGGGCGGCCGGGCTTGCGGGGTTGGAGGCGACGGGGGGTTTGGCGGGTGATTTCGCTCAAAAATGAGGGGGCGCCGAGGGCCCAACCGGCGATGGCGCTTTGGGTGAGGTCGGCCGTTTGGGAGGGGGGTAGGCCTTGGCGCACCAATTCGGTGTAAGCCGCCTCACGGGCGAATGGGGTGTTGCCCAGCGCCCAATAAAGGGCATGGTGGCTCACCAATTTGTCGCGTGAGACACCAATCGAGTGCCGGTAGCTGGACCAGGCATGCGCCTCGGGCTGGCTGACCCTACCGGCCCGCACGGGGTTGAGGTCGATGTAGACCATGCAGGCGAGGAGGTAGCGCTCGGTCTCGATCAGGTTGCTGCGATAGCGCCCCTCCCAAAGAGTGCCGGTGCGGCCGTGGCGCAAATTGAAGTAGCGCACGTAGGCGCGTCCCACCGCCTGCATGAATTTGGGCAGGCTGGTTTCGCTTCTTGGCGTGGCCAGGAGGTGGAAGTGGTTGTCCATGATGACCCAGGCATGAATGTCCACGCCGTGCACGCGCGATTGTTCAAACCACAGGTCGTAGAGGTGTTGCCGGTCTTGGTCATCGTGCACGATGGCTTGGCGATCGTTGCCCCGCTGAATCACGTGGTGGGGATAGCCGGGTACCGTCAAGCGGGGCAGGCGAGCCATGGTATGTCACTGCGCGGGGTAGCGCGTTTGGGCGAGGGCTGACAAGCCAAAGGTCTCCAGCAAGGCGAGCAGCCGCTCGCGCGCGCTGTGTTTGCGCTGCCCGGTGTATTCCGCCAAGATGAGTTCGTTCTTGAGGCTGTGTTCCCAGCCGACGAGCTCGGTCACGGTCACGCGATAGCCCTGTGACTCCAGATAGAGGCAGCGCAACACATTGGTGAGCTGGCTGCCCACCTCCCGCGTGTGCAGGGGATGGCGCCAGAGCTCGGCCAGCGGCGTTCGAGCCAGGGCCAGCGCCTTGTCCTGGCGCAAGCAGGCGGCAAGCTCGGCTTGACAGCACGGCACCAGCACCATGAATTGGGCTTGCTTGGCCAGACCAAAGGCAATGGCGTCGTCGGTGGCCGTGTCGCAAGCGTGCAGGGCCGTCACGACATCGATGCGCGCGGGCAATTCGGGGCTTTGGATGGCGTCTTGCACCGAGAGGGGCAAAAAAGACATGCCTGTGAAGCCCAATTCATGCGCCAAGCCCTGCGCCCGCTCGACCAACTCCGAGCGGGTCTCGATGCTCCAGATCTGCCCCTGGATGGGGGCGTCGGCACGATCTAGGCGACCTTTGAAGAACAAGTCATAAATGATGAATCCTAAATACGACTTGCCCGCGCCGTGGTCCACCACGGTCAAGCAGCCAGGCCCTTGCCCCATGGCCTCGAGGCGGCTTTGCAGGCATTTTTCAACAAAGCCCCAGAGGTGGTAAACCTGCTTGAGCTTACGCCGGGAGTCTTGATTGATGCGTCCCTCACGGGTGAGGATGTGTAAGGCGCGCAATAAGCCCAGCGATTGCCCGGGCTTGAGATCGAGTTCTTGCTCGGGCGTGCGGGCGGGGGGACGGTGACGGCTCATGGGGCGATTCATGGCGCCATTGTGCCGCCGGGCGAGCGGATTCCCAAGGCCGCCCAACCCTCGGGCCCGAGGGCGCGCAAGCGTGCCATGTTGCGCTCAAAGATTTCGGCCGCATCCGGGAAACTGGCCACCGCTTGATCCAGGCTCGATTCGCGCAGCAAATGCAGGGTGGGGTACGGCGCGCGGTTGGTGTAATGGCTCATGTCCTCGGGCGCCTCGCCGGCAAACTGGTAGTGAGGATGGAAGTCAGCAATTTGCAGCACCCCTTGGAGGCCGCGTTCGTGCAACAACGCATCGCAGTCCGCCAAAAAATCGTTGAAGTCCAGGAACACCGGATAGAGGTGGGGCAAGATCAGCAAGGTGGTGTCGAGCGTTTGCGGATCCGCCGCCGCTAAATATTGCAACTCCGCGTCGAGGCTTGCCAATGCGGCCTCGGGGTCGCTCGTGAGGCTCACCTGATAGCGCACCATGTCCTTGACCACCACCGCTTTGGCAAAGGGGCACAAGTTCAAGCCAATGACGGCCTGCAGCAGCCAGTGGCGGGTGTGCGCGATGGCGGTTTGGGCTTCATCCGACACGGATGGCCTCCCGTCGTGCCAATACCCGTGCGATTTGTTGCGCCAGCATCAAGCCCAACAGACTGAGACACCCCAATACCGCCCAAGTCCATTGCCAACCGCCCACTTGCGCGGCCACCCAGGCCACCAGGGGCGGGCCAAAGAACTGCCCAATGGCCGACCATTGTTGGAGCATGCCAACCGTGGTGGCCACGGTGTCCTCGCTCGGCGCCAGGTGCAAGACCATGGCGAACAACGCGCCCGGAATGAGCCCCCCCAGTGCGGAGAGCATCAAGACGCCGAGAAATTGCAAGGGCACCGGCAACATCGCCCCATCGATGCGCATGAAGGCCATGCAGGCGCCCAGTATCATGCCGCCGAAACCGATCGACAACACCTTTTGCACCGCCCATCCGCCTTGTAGCCAGCGCCCGGCGAGCAAATTGCCAATGATGTTGACACCTGCAACCATGGCCGTCATCACGGCGGTCCAAGCCGTCGCCACCCCCAGGGCCTGGTAGATCGTGGGCAGAAAACCGATCATCGCCAACCACTGCGCCGCGTACACCGCAAAGCACAGGGCAATGAGCCAACCGCCTGAGTTGCGCAAGGTCAGGCCCAAGCGGGTGCCCAGTCCGGCTCCGCCTGCGACCTGCCAGGACGGTCCTTGCGGATCGCTCGGCACCCAGCGCAGCACCGCCGCCATCATGCATGCACTCACCAGCGCTAAAGCCCACCACCAGACGCGCCAGTCGGTTTGGGCAATGAGCAAGGGGCCCACCAACAGCGCGAGTGCGGTTCCCATGGGCATGAAGGCACTCCAGAGGCCCATGCGTCGGTGCAAGCGCTCGACCGGGGCCATGCGGCGAATGAGGGAGGGCGCGGGCATGACGGTCAAAAGGTAGCCCAGCCCCTCGAGTGCGCGCAGCAGGAGCAGCATCGAGGCCGATTCGGCCCAGCCGCCCAGCACGCTGCAGCCCATGAGCACGCCCAAACCGGCCAACATGCTGCGCCGCAAGCCGATAGCATCGGCCCAGAGCCCGGCCACCAACCCCAAGGCGAGGCTGGCGAGCTGCACCATGGAGAGCAAAAACCCGGCTTGCACCAAGCTCAGGCCAAAGCTCTGCTGCAAGGCTGGTAAGGCGGGCGGCAACTTGGCGATGTGGGTGGCCGCGCTCACACCCGCGAGCACCACCACCCAGGACCGATCCATGCCCCCTGTCTGCATCATGCGCGCAGTCTCTGGTATTCCCGGGAGGCGAAACGATCGGTCATACCGGCGAGGTAATCAGCGACGGCGCGCGGCAAGTCTTCGCGCCGGGCGTAGGCCGGTGGCATCTCCGTGGGCTTATCGATGTACACCGCAAACAAGGTCTGGACCACATGCCGCCCCCAGTCGGTGCTGGCCATGACCTGCGGGTGACGGTAGAGGTTGTGAAACAGGAATTGTTTGAGTTGCGTGGTCTGGGCTTGCCCGTCTGGACTGAAATTCACCAAGGCGGGCAAGGCGCGTACCGCGTCCACGCTCTGCGGACGATGCGTGGACAACGCAGCTCGCGTGGCGTCGATCACGTCGTACACCTGATCACTCAGCAGCTGTCGGATGATCTCGTAGAGCAAGCGCCGCCCCTGCAATGACGGGTGCGCAGCACAAACTTTGTCGTGGTAACGGGCGAAGAGGGGCACCTCGCGCAACTGCTCAAAAGTGATGAGGCCGGAGCGCACACCATCGTCAATGTCGTGTGCGTTGTAGGCGATCCCATCGGCCAAGTTACAGAGCTGGGCTTCCAAGCTCGGTTGCCCGCCGTAGAGAAAGCGCGACGCGATTCCGCCGGGCTCACGCGCCTCGATCTCCTGCGCATGGCGACGCGCGCAATGCTTGAGGATGCCTTCGCGCGTTTCGAACGAGAGGTTGAGCCCATCAAACGCGGGGTAGCGTTCTTCGAGCGTATCGACCACCCGCAAGCTCTGTAAGTTGTGCTCGAAGCCGCCATGCTCGGCCATGCATTCGTTCAAGGCGTCTTGGCCGGCGTGACCGAACGGCGTGTGGCCCAGGTCATGGGCCAAGGCGATGGCCTCGATCAAGTCTTCGTTCAAGCCCAGCGCGCGGCCGATGGATCGACCGAGTTGCGCCACTTCCAGCGAGTGGGTGAGGCGTGTGCGAAACAAATCCCCTTCATGGTTGAGGAAGACTTGGGTTTTGTAGACGAGACGACGAAACGCCGTGGAATGCACGATGCGGTCACGGTCGCGTTGGTGGACCTGGCGGACAAAACTCACGCCCTCGGTGTGGTCGGGCTCCGCATGCTGACGTCCGCGCGAGCGCGCGGGATCACAGGCGTAGGGTGCCAAGCTCATGTGGCGCAACTGGCTTCGATCACCTCGGCCACCAACGCATCCGGCGCGCCGCGCACCTCGGCCTGCCCCTGGCCGTCGATGAGCACGAAACGAATATCGCCCCCCAGGGCTTTCTTGTCCACCCGCATGTGGTGCAAATACGTGTCGGCGCCTAGGCGCGGGCCTTGAATGGGCAAGCCCGCGCGGTCAATGAGGGTCACCAGCCGGTCAACAAAGGCCGCCTCCACCATGCCCAAGCGTTGGGACAAGCGCGCCGCCATCACCATGCCACAACCCACGGCTTCACCGTGCAACCATTCCCCAAAGCCCAAGCCCGCCTCGATGGCATGGCCAAAGGTGTGACCGAAATTGAGGATGGCACGCAAACCCGATTCACGCTCGTCTTGCGCCACCACCCAGGCCTTGATCTCGCAACTGCGTTGCACGGCGTGCGCGAGCGCTTGGGGGTTCAGGGCACGCAGATCGGCCACATGGGCTTCCAACCAAGTCATAAACGCCAGATCGGCAATAGGGCCGTACTTGATGACCTCAGCCAAACCCGCGCTCAACTCGCGGGCGGGCAAACTTTGCAAGGTGGCCAAATCACACACCACCCGCTGCGGTTGGTAAAAGGCGCCAATCATGTTCTTGCCCATGGGTGGTTGATGGCGGTCTTGCCCCCCACGGAGGAATCGACTTGCGCGAGCAAGGTGGTGGGCACCTGCACAAAGGGCACGCCGCGCATGTAACAGGCCGCGGCAAACCCAGTCATGTCGCCCACCACGCCCCCGCCGAGTGCAAAGAGCACGGTTTGGCGATCGGCGCCGTGGCCGAGCAAGGCATCAAAGATGCGGTTGAGCGAAGCCCAATCCTTGTGGGCCTCGCCGTCAGGCAGTACCACCTGCTGAATTTGGGGGTAATGGCCCGCCAACGCGCGCTGCAGGGATTGCGCGTACAGCGGCGCCACGCGCTCATTGCTCACGATGAACGCACACCTCGCTTTGGGCAAACCCTCCCACGTTTGGGCCTCGGACAACAAGCCGCTGCCGATGTAAATGGGGTAGCTGCGATCGCCCAAGGCGATCGGCACTTGAATGGGCGCTTGGGTGGTCATGATGAAGCAGAGGGGTTTTCGTGCACCGTGGGCACAGGCGCCGGCTTTTGCGACGGGGGAAGATGGGAGAGGATTTTGTTCACCAATCCGTTGACCGAGGGTCGACTCACCTCCACCACATGGTGGGCCGTTTGGCGATAGAGCGGGTCGCGCAGCGTGTAGAGCTCACGCAAGCGGTGCATGGGGTCGGCCACCTGCAAGAGGGGCCGGTTTTGGTCGTGGCGCAGGCGGCGGTACACCTCTTCGGGTGAAGCGCGCAGGTAAAACACTTGGCCGCGTGCGCGCAAGCGCTCACGGTTGATCGCGCGCAAGACCGAGCCCCCGCCCGTGGAGAGCACACCGGTATGGGTTTGGCTCAATTCGTCGAGGACTTCGCTTTCCAGGTCGCGAAAACGCTCCTCCCCTTCACGCTCGAAGTACTCCCGAATCGAGCAGCCCACATGGCGCTCGAGGGCATGATCCGAGTCGACAAACGGGAGGCCCAAGCGACGCGCCAACTGGCGGCCTACAGTGGTTTTGCCGGAGCCCGGCAAGCCTACCAATACCAACAATGCGATTCTTTCAGCGGGTATTTGCACCCATGACGAGCATTTTAGGCGTTATGAACACCAACAACTCCTGCCGGGCGCTGGTCTGGCGGCGCTGGGAAAACAAGCGGGCCAACAGGGGCCAATCCCCCAAGCCGGGCAACTGCTGGACATCAGTCTGGCTGACGGTTTCGAAAATGCCGCCAATCATCACCGTTCCCCCATCCTCGACCAAGACTTGGGTATTGATGTGCTTGGTGTCAATGGCAAAGCCAGCGGGCGTGGTTTGGCCTACGCTGTCTTTGCTGATGTCGAGTTCAAGCGTGATGCCGCCGCCCGGCACCAGACGCGGCGTGACTTCCAAGCGTAAATTGGCCTTGCGAAAAGCCACCGCTGTGGCCCCATTGGCCGCCGAGACTTGGTAGGGCAATTCGGTGCCCTGCTCGATCACCGCCTTGGTTTGATCAGCCGTCACCACCTGGGGGTTGGAGACCAGCTGACCCCGTCCATCGGCTTGCAAAGCCGAGAGTTCGAGTTGCAACAAATGCGTCCGGTCCGCATTGAACAAGGCCACGGGCAGGTTCGCGGGCGCCACGCCCGCCAGGCCCGGGGCGGCCCAGGACACGCCGGCGGCGGCAGCGCTCGCTGTGGCCGCGCTGCTGCCCACCGCCAGACGCCCACCGAGGGTCAGGTTGCCCCCCAATCGCACCCCCAGGGCCCGGCCAAAGTTGTCCTGCGCTTGCACGATGCGCGCTTCGATCATGACTTGCTGCACTGGCACATCAATGCGTTGTAGCCAGGCGGCGATTTGTGCGAGCCGCTCTTCGGTGTCGGTCACCCACAACTGATTGGTGCGCACATCGGCCATGGCCTTGCCCTTCGGACTCAAGGGCAAGCGACTTTGCACTTCGCTGGCCCGTGCATGATGAAGCGCAAAGCTTTGGTTCACCCACACTTCCACGGGCGCTGAAGCCGGGGGCAGTGCACCGAGGAGGGGCGATTGGGCCTCGCGCGCGGCCGCCTCCTGCCGCGTACTCACCCACAAAATACGACCCTCGCGCCGGGTGTACAAGCCTTTGGATTGGGCAATCACAGCCAAGACCTCCTCCCAACTCACTTGCTTGAGTTGCAACTGCACGGTGCCGCTCACCCCCTCCGAGGTCACCACGTTCAAACCGCTGATTTGCGCCAGCAAACGCAAGGCTGCACGCACCTCGATGCGGGGAAAGGACCAATCGCTGCGCTCGGGGGGGAGTGTTTGTGCAAAAGCCCCGACCCGCATCGCCTCGACGAGGGCCAGGGCCAGGATTTGACAGGCTCGCCTCATGGCTGCGCCCTCGGCAACGGGGCCAAACGCCGAACCTCCCATGCAGGCGCCTCGGGACAACCGCCCTGCCATACGCCCCAACGTTGCGCTTGGAACTGCAACTCGCCTGGGCTGCGACTAAGGCTGGGGCAGCGCGCCAGCGCTGCTGCGGGCACCGCGGCCGCCTCATCCACCGACGGCGGAGTGGATTCAGCCACGCCGATGGGCACACGCAAGCCCACTCGCCAACGCGAGCCTGCAGCGCCTTCTCGACGAGCCGACTCCCAACGCACTGCCGGGTACTGCGTGGCCACACGCAGCCACCACGCCGCAAGCGCCTGCGCGTCGCCCGGCCATTCGACATCCACCTGCACGCCTGGGCTGTCGTCGCGTTCGTCAGTCCCTTTGGGCTGGAGATCGACTTGCCATGTCGCGGCCCCGCCTCCCATGGCTTCGGCCTGGGTTTGCATCTGCGCCAAAACTTCGCGCCACGGGGGCGGGCCCACCTTGACTGGGGCAAACTCTGGCGCAGCCGCACTGGCCGGTTCAGATCCAGCGCCAGCCATGGGCGCGGGCGCATGCGCTGAGGGCGCCTCAGGTGTGGCGTTGAACTCCAACAGACCCCCCAACGGCTGCCAGCCCCCCAAAGCCAATCCGATTCCGAAGGCCGTCACCCGCCGTCCCCACGCCCCCCCCATGCTCGGCACGTTCATGGCTCCGCCTGCACGGAAAAACGCCAACCCGCGCCCGAAGTCAAACTCTGCAAGCGCATCAGACGCGGCGGCACGCGCCAACGACCTAGGTCCTCCATCATCTGCATCACGCGGTTGACATCCTGGCTGTGCAGGACTTCACCTTCCCAGGTCCAAGTGCGCCCTTGTCTCCCCACGGCGCTCCAAGCCACAAAGGGCAAGCGTAATAAAGAAGCCAAAGCAGACGCGGGCATGCCTGCGGGCTCAGCGGGCAGCGGCACTCTCGCGGTCTTGCCGCCAGGCTCAGCTGTTGCCGATGCCACGCGGGGCGGTGACCACGCCGGTGTCGTCACCATCGGGGCGGACTCGGCGGGCCCGATCGCTGCATAGCCCCACCCCAAGGCCAGCCCCAAGCACACGAGTGCCATGGCTTCGCTTGCCAAGCTCAGGCGCTGGCGCTGCGCGCGACGCACGGCATCGGGCCAAAAATTGAGTACGGACACATCTTGCCAGCGCAGACTGGCCAAAGCCAACAGTGGATCCGCGGCTCGCACCGGGGGCGATGCGGGCCCGTGGACAACAGCCGCGTTGACCTCGCCCGCGTGGATGTCCGCCCACGCCAACGTCACCCGCGCCAACTCGCTGCGCAAGGTCAGGCCCGCGAGACGCCATCCGCAGGCCCGTACTGCGGCCACACAGGGCTGCCAATGCGCAGCAGGTAACACCCACAGGGTGTGGCGCTGCACCGCCTCGTCTTCCCCTTCGGCACGACTATCCCAACACAAGCCCGCCTCAGCCACGCCCTGTTGCTCGCACAGTGCGCGCGCCTCGTGGGCCAAGGCTTGACGACACAGGCTGGGGGGCAAGTCCACCGGCAAACGCAACACCGAGCGCAAGGCGACGCGATCGTCCAAAGCCCACCACACCGAGGCGCGCGCGCCTGGCGGCACCTGGGCGCGTAGCCAGCGCCCCCAGGCCGCCAGCGAGTGGGCATCGTCGGACGCCAAGGCAAGGCTGGGCCCAACCGGCGCTGTCGCAGGTCGGATGGCGTGGGGTCGTCGGTGATCGCCCTCTAGGCATAGCGCTGCCACCTCGGGGGTATCCCCGCAAACGCCTAAGGCAAACACGGTCGCGTTTTTCATGCCCCAGTTTGAGGCCAAGGGCACGTGGCTTGGGGTGCGCGCAACCCCCTTTTCCCAGGCAGTGGCACTGTACGCCCGTCCCAGAGAGTGGCAGACTAAAATTCAGCCCACATGCCCGATACCCCCACCCCCACTGAGCCCTCAGCCCCCGTGCGTCCGACCTCCTTGCTCGGGTCCTTATTGCTTTGGTCTTTTGGCTTGCTGGCGGTTCTGGGCCTGTCCGTCGCCCTGCTCGTGGGCGTCGCGCTGGCCATGATTTACCCCCAGCTGCCCGACATTTCCGACCTCGCAGACTACCGCCCCAAACTCTCCATGCGAATCCTCTCCGCCGAGGGCGTGCAGATTGGCGAATTCGGCGAAGAGCGGCGCAACTTCACGCCGTTCAAAGACATTCCCAAAGTGATGAAAGACGCGGTGTTGGCCATTGAAGACGCACGCTTCTATCAACACAGCGGCGTGGACTACATCGGACTGTTGCGTGCGAGCCTAGCCAACCTCGGTCGCGCCAAGAGCCAGGGTGCGTCGACCATCACCATGCAGGTCGCGCGCAATGTCTATCTCAGCTCCGAAAAAACCTTCACGCGAAAGATTTACGAGATCCTGCTCACCACCAAGCTAGAGCACATGCTCAGCAAGGATCAGATTTTTGAAATCTACCTGAACCAAATTTTTTTGGGCAATCGGGCCTATGGCTTTGCGGCCGCCTCGGAGGCTTACTTTGGCAAGCCTCTGAAAAACATCAGCATTGCCGAAGCGGCCATGCTCGCGGGTCTGCCCAAAGCCCCATCGGCCTACAACCCCTTCAATAACCCCAAGCGTGCGCGCTCGCGTCAGCTCTACATCATTGAGCGCATGGAAGAAAACGGCTTCATCACGCGCGCCCAAGCGCAACAAGCCAAGCAAGAAGAGCTCAAGCTGCGCACAGCCGCAAGCCACATGCACAGTCATGCCGAATACGTGGCCGAGATGGCGCGCCAGCTGATGTTTGCCCAATATGGCAGCGAGGCCTACACGCGCGGCCTGATCGTGCACACCACCTTGCGCGTTCAGGAGCAGCAAGCCGCCTACCAAGCCTTGCGCCGTGGCATTCTGGACTACGAACGGCGCCAGCACTATCGAGGTCCCGAGCGTTTCATCACCTTGCCCAACGACCCTGCCGAGCGGGAGGATGTGATCGACGACGCACTCATTGAACAAGGCGACAAAGGCGATTTGCTCGCCGCCGTGGTGTTGGAAGCCGCCCCGAAGAAGGTCCGGGTGATGCGCCAAAACAGCGAGGTCATTGAAATCACGGGGGATGGGCTGCAACCGGTGCAATCGGGCTTGGCCGACAAAGCGCCGCCCAACATCAAATTGCGCCCCGGCGCACTCGTGCGTATCGCGCGCACGGCCAAAGGCGGTTGGGAGATCACCCAACTCCCCGAAGTCGAAGGCGCACTCGTGGCCATCGACCCGCGCGATGGGGCCATCCTCTCCTTAGTGGGGGGCTTTGATTTCGACAAAAACAAATTCAACCATGTGACCCAAGCTTGGCGTCAGCCGGGCTCGAGCTTCAAGCCCTTCATTTATTCGGCCGCGCTGGAGAAAGGGTTCACACCCGCCACCGTGGTCAACGACGCGCCCCTGTTTTTTGACGCCAGTGTGACCGGCAGTCAACCCTGGGAGCCCAAAAATTACGACGGCACCTTTGAAGGGCCGATGAGCTTGCGCAAAGGATTGGCGAAATCCAAAAACATGGTCAGCATTCGCGTGCTGCAAGCTGTGGGCGCGCAAAACGCCCAGCAGTGGGTGAGCCATTTTGGTTTTGAAGCTGAAAAACATCCGCCCTACCTCACCATGGCACTTGGCGCGGGCTCGGTCACCCCCTTGCAAATGGCCACGGCTTATTCGGTGTTCGCCAATGGCGGCTACCGCGTCAACCCCTACCTAGTGACCAAGGTCACCGACGCCTTTGGCAAAGTACTCACCGAGTACAAACCGGTGGCGCTGGATGAATCGGTGCGCGCCATCCCAGCCCGCAACGCTTTTGTGATGACCAGTCTGCTGCAAGAGGTCACGCGGTCTGGCACAGCGGCTCGGGCACAGTCCACCCTCAAACGACCCGATTTGTACGGCAAAACCGGCACCACCAACGACTCCATGGACGCTTGGTTCGCCGGCTACCACCCCACGGTCACCACGATCACCTGGATTGGTTATGACACCCCCCGCAAATTGGGCGATCGTGAGACCGGCGGCGGCTTGGCTTTGCCCATCTGGATCAGCTATATGCAGCAAGCGCTGCAAAAAGCCCCCGTGATGGAGCTCTCGCCGCCCGAGGGTGTGGTGTATGAAAACGGCGATTGGGTGTTTACCGATTTCTCGCGTGGCGGCGGGGTGAGCAGCTTGGGACTCGACAGCAAAGCGGGCAGCGGAAACGCCGACTTGCCCGCGCCCGACGAGCGCAAACGCATCTTGGATTTGTTCCGCAACTAGGGGCTTGAGGAGGCCCCTCGCCCCCCGGAAGCACTCTGCGCTCAGGGCGTGAAGCGCAAACCCACGCCCGACTGCACGGTGGCGTCGGCGCTGAGTTGGGCGAAGAACTCCCCCTGCCCCTTGGTGTCCTGCCATTGCCCCTCGCGAAAACGGTAGTGGTAGCCGCCCGAGCGCGCGGCGAGCCAAACTTCCTGCAAGGGCTTTTGCAAGTTGATGATGATCTGACTGCGATTGGCAAAGGTAAGGGTGATCATCTGTCCCACGCGCTGGTTGTCGATGTCGGTCTCACCCTCGTCGTTGATGCGGTCACAGGCCAGCTCGACGGCACGCAACAATTGCTCCGCATGCTCTAGGTATTCAAGATCGGTCATTACAATTTGCACATGTTGGAACGGTTTCAAATTCTAGTCTTAGCGAAAAGCCCCGCTTGGCGCAGGGCTGGCAGCGCTTTGGGCCTGTGTGTCTTGGCAGCCTGCGGCCAACGTGGCGGACTGGTCTTGCCCAACGACCCCGACTTCCAACAACGCGCCACCTTACCCGACATCATGCGCCGGCAACTGCCGGGCAACCCCGATCGCCCCGCCGCTGTTCCACCGGCTTCTTCACCTTCAGGCAGCGCCTCCTCGGCGCGTTGACACTTCATGCACGATCTTCCTCTTGCCGGCTCGCCCTACATCTCCCGCCGAGGCGCAGACCTCTATGTGGAGTCCGTACGGCTGGCCGATCTCGCCGCGCAACACGGCACGCCCTTGTTCGTGTATTCCAAAGCGTCCATGCTCGCCGCGCTGGCGGCTTACCAACGTGGCTTTGCCGGGCGGCGCGTGCAAATTTGCTACGCCATGAAAGCCAACAGCACCCTGGGGCTGCTACAGGTTTTCGCCCAAGCGGGTTGCGGCTTTGACATCGTCTCGGGCGGCGAACTCGCGCGCGTGCTCGGCGGGGGGGGATCCCGCCCGCATCATTTTTTCCGGCGTGGGCAAAACCCGCGCCGAAATGCGTCAAGCGCTCGATGCGGGCATCGCCTGCTTCAATGTCGAGAGCATCGCCGAGCTCGACGTGCTCAATGCCGTGGCGCTGGAGTCTGGCCATCGCGCGCCGGTGAGCTTGCGCGTCAATCCGAATGTGGACGCCCTCACCCACCCCTACATTTCGACCGGACTCAAGGACAACAAGTTTGGCATTGCCCACGAACACGTCTTGGCCACCTACCGCCGCGCGGCGGACATGCCCGGCCTTCGGGTAGTGGGCATCGATTGCCATATTGGCTCACAAATCACCCAAGTTGAGCCCTATTTGGATGCGGCCGATCGGGTGCTCGATTTGGTCGACGCCCTGGAGGCGCAAGGCATCACGATTGAGCACCTGGATTTTGGGGGCGGCTTGGGCATCGTCTACCGTGGCGATGAAAACCCGCCCGAGGCCGATGTCTTGTGGCAGGCCCTGCTGCAAAAACTCGATGCCCGGGGCTATGGTGATCGCCAACTCATGATCGAGCCGGGTCGCTCACTCGTCGGCAATGCGGGGGTATGCCTCACCGAGGTGCTCTACCTCAAGCCGGGTGAGGAAAAGAATTTCTGCATTGTCGACGCCGCCATGAACGATTTGCCACGTCCCGCGATGTACGGGGCCTATCACCAAATCGTGCCCCTGCACGCGCGGACCGCGCCTAGCGTCTGCTACGAAGTGGTGGGGCCGGTGTGTGAGAGTGGCGACTGGCTGGGCCACGACCGTGACCTCGCGGTGCAGCCCGGGGACTT
>VEQC01000019.1 GCA_018883455.1 Limnohabitans sp.
CCCATGAGGTAGGCCTCCTGACCCAAGCGGTGCGCATCGTCTTGCGCAGGCTGGGGGTGGCGTTTGACAAACAGCACGTAGCCAATGTCCGCCGTGAAATAGCCATGCAAAAGGCGACGCCAGCGCGGCAAATGCATGAGGTAGCTGCGCAGGTGCAGGCTAAACACCACAAAGCGAAGATTGACGCAAAAGCCCGTCGCCAGAATCACCCACCAAGGCGCGCCCGCCAGAATCAAGGGCATGGAGGCGAGTTGCGAGCTGCCCGCAAACACCAACAGGGCCATGGCCAGAGATTCGGTCAAACTCAAGCCCGAGTTCATCATGGCCACCCCCGTCATCAGCCCCCACGCCCCGACGCCCGCGGCCTGCGGCGCGAAATCGCGTAGGCCTTGGGAGAACTCATCATGGCGGTAAATTTCAGGGCGCCAGAACATCCACGGGATCCAAAATCTGACCCACCTGGAGCGGGAAGCCACGTAGAAAGTCGCCTGCCGGCAGACGCTTGCCGCCCGCACGCTGCAAGCTCAAGAGCCGCAGCACGCCCTCGCCACAGGCCACCACCACCCCTTGGGCGTCGGCTTGCAACACCTCGCCGGGGGCGCTTGCGCGGCGCGAGGCTTCGGCGTGGGCGTCGCCACACTTGATGGTCTCTGCGCCCAAGCGAAAAAACGCGCCCGGCACAGGCGTGAACGCGCGCACCCGGCGCGCGAGCAATGCGGCGGGCGCGCGCCAGTCGAGTTGCCCCTCGGCCTTTTCGATTTTGTGGGCATACGTCACGCCCGCTTCGGGTTGGGGTTGCGGCGAGAGCGGGCCAGCGGCCGCCTCATCCAGAACCTTGCAGAGCAAGCGCCCGCCCAAATCGGCCAGCCGGTCGTGCAAGCTGGCCGTGGTGTCCTCCGGCGCAATGGCCAAGGTCGCCTTGCGCAGCATGGGGCCTGTGTCGAGTCCCTCGTCCATCTGCATGAGGGTGATGCCCGTCTCGCGGTCTCCCGCTTCGATGGCGCGGTGAATGGGGGCCGCGCCACGCCAGCGGGGCAACAAGGAGGCATGGATGTTGAGGCACCCCAAAGGCGGCAAGACGAGCGTCCAGCGCGGCAGGATCAACCCATAAGCGGCCACCACCATCACTTGGGGGGCACAGGCCATGAGCGCGGCTTGGGCCGCAGCGGCTTCCTCGGGGTACTTGCCTTCCAACCGCAGGCTACGGGGTTGCAAAACCGGGATCCCGTGCGCCAACGCGACTTGCTTGACGGGCGAGGGCTGGAGCTTGAGCCCGCGTCCCGCCGGGCGGTCTGGCTGGGTGAGCACCAGGGGAACGGTATGTCCAGCATCGAGCAACTGGCGCAAGGCCACCGCGGCAAATTCCGGCGTGCCGGCGAAGACCACCCGCATGGGCTTACCGCGCCAACTCGCGCTCGGCTTTGAGCAGCTTGGTTTTGATGCGGGTGCGTTTCAGGGGCGAGAGGTACTCCACGAACACCTTGCCCATCAGGTGGTCCATCTCGTGTTGAATGCAAACGGCGAGCAAGCCCTCGGCGGCGATTTCGCGCGCCGCTCCTTCACGGTCCTGGGCGCGCACGCGCACCGATTCAGCCCGCTCCACACCGTCGTAAATGCCGGGTACGGAGAGGCAACCCTCCTCGCCCTTGACGCGGCTGGGGCTGGCCCAGACGATTTCGGGGTTGATGAGTACCAGGGGTTCGTTGCGCTCTTCGGAGACATCAATGACCACCACGCGTTCGTGCACGTCCACCTGGGTGGCAGCAAGGCCAATGCCGTTGGCGTCGTACATGGTTTCGAGCATGTCGTCGATGAGGGCGCGAATGCGTGCATCCACTTGCGCCACCGGTTTGGCCACGGTGTGCAAGCGGGGATTGGGGTAACGCAGGATCTCAAGCTTTGCCATGCCCCTATTGTCGCCCGAATTAAATCGGTAAGTGTCACTTGCCCACAGCGCCCCTGCTGCGCACCAGAATTTGGGAACTTCCCCCCCCTTTTTTTCTGGAGATCTGACCATGATGCAATGCACCGATTGGCAAGACTGGCTGCGCCTGAGTCAGGTGGCGGGCCTCTCCCGCGCCACCGCCCGCCAACTGCTCAACCGCTTTGGCGGGGTGCAGGCGCTCTTTGCGCAGTCCTCGTTGCGTCTGGGCGAATGCTTGCCGCCCTCCATGGTGGACGCCTTGCTCACCCCCCCACCGCATTGGCCCGCTCTGTGCGAGCGCACCGAGACCTGGCTGAGCGAGGCGCCAACGGAGCGCGCCATCTGGAGCCAGGCTTGCCCGCATTACCCGCCAGGGCTCCTCGACTTGGACGACGCGCCACTGATGGTTTACGTGCAAGGGCAGCTGCACTGGCCTCAAGGCCCTGCGGTGGCCGTGGTGGGTAGCCGCAATCCTTCACCCCAAGGGCTCTACAACGCTGAGCATTTTGGCGAGGAGCTTTGCCTTGCCGGGCTGTGCATCGTCTCCGGGCTGGCGCTGGGGGTAAGATGGCGCGGCGCATCGGGGCGCGCTCAAAGGCGCCTTGCAACGCCCTGGGGTGAGCAACTGGCCCACGCTGGCCGTCCTCGGGCATGGCCTAGACCAGGTCTACCCGCGCCAACACCGGGGCCTGGCCGAAGGCATCAGCGCCCATGGACTGTTGCTCAGCGAGTTCAGTTTGGGCGAGCCGCCCCGCTCACACCATTTCCCGCTGCGCAATCGGCTGATTGCCGCCTTGGCTCAAGGCACACTGGTGATCGAGGCGGCGCCGCTCTCAGGTTCGCTCATCACGGCGCATCAGGCGCTGGAGTTGGGGCGGGAAGTCATGGCCATTCCGGGCTCCATCCACGCACCCCAAGCGCGTGGCTGCCACAGCCTCATTCGCCAAGGCGCAGCCCTCATCGAGCGCACGCACGATGTGCTCGAAGCCCTTGGCCAGTGCGGCCTGCCCCTGCAAGAACGCCCGCCCAGCGCCCCCGCCTCGGCGGAGGAAGCCGCCTTGCTCACGGCATTGGGCCACGAGAGCAGTTCGCTCGACCAACTCGTGCAACGCACGGGCTGGGACCCCGACCCCCTGCTCGCCCACCTCCTGCGCCTAGAGATGGCCGGACGGGTACGGCGCGAGCAGGGCAACCGTTATCAGGCCTTGCCCTAGGGGGCCGGCCGTGTCGCGTTCGCGGCACAGGCATGGCCTTAGGGGCAATCGTGGGGGCTGGCAAGGCAAATCCGTTGTATATTGCGGCTCAATGTTTGATGTTTTGGTCTACGTGTACGAAAACTACTGGCGCGGCGATGCCTGCCCAGAGTCCGGGCTCCTCGAACGCAAACTCGTGGCGGCCGGCTTTGACGCCGAAGAAATCGCCCAAGCCCTGCATTGGCTCGACGGCCTGCACATGGCCTCGCACCACACCGAACTCATTGACTTGCGCCAAACCTCCTCGGTGGCGTGGCACGCTTCGAGCCAAAGCCTGCGCGTTTACTCGGTGGCCGAACAAGACCACTTGGGGGCCGAATGTCTCGGTTTTCTGGGTTTTTTGGAATCGGCCCGCGTGATCTCCCCCCACCTGCGCGAGATCGTGCTCGACCGCGCCATGGCCATTCCCCACGCAGCGGGCGACAGCATGCGCTTGGATGAATTCAAGCTCATCGTCTTGATGGTGCACTGGAGCTTTGGCCTGGAGCCCGACGCCCTGGTGCTCGACGAGCTCTGCGACGACGACGATCGCACCGCGCACTGAGCGCGCGGGCCTCCCCTCCATCGGTTTGACCTCTGGTTACCCGACCTGCACGGCAGGCACCGGCTTAGACCACCGCGCCGGAGTTGGGGTCGTCTGGCGAGCCTTCGGGTTTGACGGGGGCCTTGATGAGATCCTCGCGGCGAATGCCCAGCCACATGGCAATGGCTGCAGCCACAAATACCGACGAGTAAATACCAAACAAAATGCCGATCGTGAGGGCCAGCGCGAAGTAATGCAGCGTGGCGCCACCAAAGATCAACATGGAGAGGACCATCAACTGCGTCGAGCCGTGGGTGATGATGGTGCGGCTGATGGTCGAGGTGATGGCGTTGTCGATGATCTCGGTCGTGTCCATCTTGCGAAAACGCCGGAAGTTCTCCCGAATCCGGTCAAAAATCACCACCGATTCGTTCACCGAATACCCCAGCACGGCCAGCACCGCCGCCAGCACCGGCAGCGAGAACTCCCACTGGAAGAACGCAAAGAAGCCCAGGATGATGATCACGTCGTGCAAGTTGGCGATGATGGCAGCCACCGCAAACTTCCACTCAAAGCGAATCGCCAAATAAAGCATGATGCCAATGACCACGAAGGCGAGCGCCTTGAGGCCATCGATCGCAAGCTCGTCGCCCACTTGCGGGCCGACAAACTCGGTGCGGCGCAGCTCTGCGGTGGGGTCCGCTGCTTTGAGCGCCTTGAGCACTTGCTCGCTTTGCTGGGCCGAAGTCTGACCCTTGACCACGGGCATGCGAATGAGCACGTCGCGCGTGCTGCCAAAGTTTTGCACCTGCACATCGGTAAAGCCCAGGCCCGCAATCTGGTTGCGCACGAGGTTGACGTCGGCGGGGTGGTTGTAGCTCACCTCCATGAGCGTGCCACCCGTGAACTCGACGGAGAGGTGCAAGCCACGGCTAAAGAGGAAGAGCACGGCGGCGACGAAGGTGAGCAGCGAAACCACGTTGAACACCAAGGCGTGGCGCATGAACGGGATATCGCGGCGGATTTTGAAAAATTCCATGTCGTTGCTCCTGCGTTCAAGCCGATTTTTGGCCCGCGCCCGTGCCCTCGGGTCGCCAAACCGTACCGATGGAGACGCCCTTGAGTTTCTTCTGACGCCCGTACCAAAGGTTGACCAAGCCGCGCGAGAAGAACACGGCCGAGAACATGCTGGTCAAAATGCCCAAGCAGTGCACCACCGCAAAGCCCCGCACGGGGCCGGAGCCAAACGCGAGCAGGGCCAGGCCGGCAATCAGGGTGGTGACGTTGGAGTCCAAAATGGTGGCCCAGGCGCGGTCATAACCGGCGTGAATGGCCGACTGCGGCGCGGCACCGTTGCGCAACTCCTCGCGCACGCGCTCATTGATCAGCACGTTGGCGTCAATCGCCATGCCCAGCACCAGCGCCATGGCCGCCATACCAGGCAGGGTGAGTGTGGCTTGGAGCATGGAGAGCACGGCCACCAACAACAACAGGTTAACGCCCAAGGCGATGCTGGAGAACACCCCAAAGAGCATGTAGTAGAGGCACATGAACGCGGCCACGGCAACAAAGCCCCAGGTCACGCTGTCAAAGCCCTTGGCAATGTTTTCCGCGCCCAGGCTCGGACCAATGGTGCGCTCTTCAATGATTTCCATGGGCGCGGCGAGCGAGCCCGCGCGCAACAGCAGCGCGACATCGTTGGCCTCCACGGTGCTCATGCGCCCTGAAATTTGTACCCGACCGCCACCAATTTCGCTGCGGATCACCGGTGCGGTGACCACCTCGCCCTTGCCTTTTTCAAAGAGCAAGATGGCCATGCGTTTACCCACGTTCTCGCGCGTGACATCCTTGAAGATGCGCGCGCCTTTGGCGTCGAGCGTGAGGTGCACGGCGGCTTCCTGGGTCTGGTTGTCAAACCCCGGCTGAGCATCGGTGAGGTTCTCACCGGTGAGGATGACTTGCTTTTTCACCACCACGGCCTGGCCATTGCGCTCCAAATAACGCTCGGTGCCAAACGGGACGGGGGCGTTGCTGAGTTCGGCCGCGCGCGCTTCGGCACTGTCTTCCACGAGGCGAATTTCCAGCGTGGCGGTGCGGCCCAGAATGTCTTTGGCCTTGGCGGTATCCTGCACACCGGGGAGCTGAACCACGATGCGGTCAGCCCCTTGCTGCTGAATCACGGGCTCGGCCACACCAAGTTCGTTAATTCGGTTGTGCAGCGTGGTGATGTTTTGTTTGAGCGCCTGCTCTTGCACGCGTTTGGCCGCCACCGGCTGGAGTGTGGCGCTCAAGAGCAGGTCGGCCCCGTCTTTGCCGCGCACGGGCAAGAGGTCGGCAAATTGGTCTTTGAGCAGGTTTTCGGCAGCGCCGAGCACGGCCTCGTCGCGAAAGCGAATGTCGATGCGGTCACCCTGACGGGCGATGCCCGCGTGGCGTATGTTTTTCTCACGCAGCGCCGAGCGGATATCGCCCGCCAAAGCCTCGACACGCTTGGTCTGCGCCGCGGGCATGTCCACCTGCAGCATGAAGTGCACCCCACCGCGCAAATCCAGGCCCAAATACATGGGCGCGGCACGCAGCGCGCTCAGCCAGGCGGGTGAGCGGCTAATGAGGTTCAAGGCAATGACAAAACTCGGGTCGCTCGGATCACTGATCAGGGCTTGGGAGAGGGTGTCTTTGGCCTTGAGCTGGGTGTCGGTGTCTTCAAAGCGCACCTTGAGCGAGTTGGGCTCGAGGGTAATGGCGCTGGGCTTTAAACCCGCGCCCGCGAGGGCTTGCTCCACCCGCGCCTGAGTGGCCGCGTCCAGACGCATCGCGGCCTTGGCCGGCGAGATTTGCACAGCCGGCGCCTCGCCAAAGAAATTGGGCAGGGTATAGAGGCTGCCCAGCAGCAAGGCGACCACCAGGATCGCATATTTCCAGAGGGGGTAACGGTTCATGGCGCGGGGGGACGGGTCGGCCCCAAGGCCCGCGCCCGCCTGCATTGAAAGGGGTTACTTGATCGAGCCCTTGGGCAGGACCTGAACAACGGCATGGCGCTGCAACTGCACCACCACGCCCGAGGCGATCTCGAGGCCAATCTGGCCGTCGTCGAGGTTGGCCACTTTGCCCAGCAAACCGCCGGCCGTGGCCACTTCGTCACCTTTGGCCAAGGCGTCGATCATGGCTTTGTGCTCTTTCTGGCGTTTCATCTGGGGCCGAATCATGACGAAGTACAGCACCACGAACATCAACAGCAAAGGCAGCATGCTCCCCAGGGACGACATCATGTCGCCCCCAGCGGCTGGCGCGGTTTGGGCAAATGCGGGGGAAATCAGCACGGAGAACTCCTTTAGCAAGTCGCTGGCCAGCCGGCATGCGGGGGGCCATGGGCAAAAAGGGCGATTGTATGCCGCGCGGCTCAGGCCCCCGCCACGACCGGCCATGCCCGTACCACCATCAGGGCTCCACAAACCACCAGCAAGGCCAGCACCAAGCGCATGAACTGGGCATGGTTCAAACGGGCAAAGACGTACAGGCCCAAAGCCCCCCCTGCGGCCACAAAGGGCAGGCCAAAGAGGATTTGCCAAGCCGTGGCCTCGTCGGGCTGAACCACCTGCCCCACGCACACCAACGCCCAGAGGCCCGAGAGCAGGATAAAGCCCTGCACCAGCGCCCGGTTGGCCATTTTGTCGTCGCTGCGCAAGGCGCACCAGAGGGTGGGCAAAAAGCCCGAGAGGCTGGCCAGACCACCCAGCACGCCGGCGGCAAAACCCACCGCCAAATCAGCCCGCCAGGCACGCCCCGGGGGCCACGCCAGTATCTGCACCGTGCCCCGGCGCCACAGCATATAGCCCCCATAGGCCATGAGCACCGCGCCAATGGCCAAACGGGCCTCTTGCACAGGCAGCACCCCCAACGCCCAGGCCCCGAGGGGGACGCCAGGCAAACAGCCCAGCCCATAGGGCAGCATGCGCCGCCACGGAATTTGCCGCCAAAACAGCGGTAAATAGGCGATGTTGAGCGCCAGCATGTAGACCAGCGCCAGCAAGGTCACCCGTTGGGGCTCGAAATACTGACCCCACAAGGCCGTGGCGACCAGGGCAAAACCAAAACCCGTCGCCCCCGAAACGGCGCCGGCCAAAAAGCCCACGCCGCCCAGCAGGATCCAGGTCTCCATCCGTTAAGCGGGCGTGGCCGCCTCAAGCAAGCTGTGTCCGGGCTCGACCCGGGTAAAACGCACGGGCTCGCGTTGCAGGTGCAAGGCCCCGTGGGCATCGGCGCGGACCACGCAGTAGTAAGAGTCGTCCATGGCCCCGGTCTCGGGGAAGTCCTCACGGAAATGCGCCCCGCGCGAGTTCTCGCGCGCCAACGCCGAAGTCGCGATCACCCGGCTCACGGCAATCAAATTGCGCAGGTTCATCCAGTCGTGCCAGGCCAAGTGGAAAGCGCGGGCCGCCTCGCCCACGCCGCAGTCTTGCAACTGCGCATCAAGCGTGTCCAACTGTGCCAGCGCACGACGCAGACCCGCAGCGTCGCGCAAAATGCCCACGTCCTGCCACATGCAGTCAAACAGCGCCTCGCGCAAGGGCTCGAGGCTGCGCCAGGGTTTGCCAAGAGGCAAGAGGTGTTCGGCCATGCTGCGCGTGAGCGCGGTTTCATCGGGGGTGTTCCAACGCCCTTGGGCGCGCACCCACTGCGCCATTTGGTCGCCGGCAATGCCGCCAAACACCGTGGAGTTGGCCACGCCATTGCCCCCTAGGCGGTTGGCGCCGTGCACGCCGCCAGTGTCTTCGCCCGCCGCGAACAAACCCGGCAGCTCGGTGCGGCAGTCGGGGCCAAACACCACGCCCCCCATCATGTAATGCGCGGTGGGCACCACCTCGACTTGGCCACCGGCAAGATCAAAGCCGCAATCCGCGCAGCGCTCGACCATGCCTTTGAACTGCTTGCGCACTCTCTCTGGCCCGAGGTGTGCCATTTGAATCCACACCCCGCCGTGAGGCGTCGTGCGTCCGGCGCGCATCTCGCGAAAGATTTCGCGCGAAACGATGTCACGCGTGGCCCGCTCGGCGCGCGGGTCGGCTTTTTGCATGAAGCGCTCGCCCAAGCCGTTGACGAGGTAGCCCCCCGCCCCGCGCAAGCCTTCCTCCAACACCGTGCCCGTCATGCGGGTGTCGGCGCCAGCGAGCAAGCCGGTGGGGTGGAATTGCACCATCTCCATGTCGCGCAAAGGCAAGCCCGCGCGCAAGGCCATGGCCATGCCGTCGCAACTCTTGTCGCCCGAGGGCGTGTGGTAGCGGTACATGGTGGGGCCGCCCCCGGTGGCCAAGAGCACCGCACGCGCCTGCACAAAGACAAACTCGCCATCGCGCATGTCCACCATCAGCACCCCGGCGAGCGATTGCCCGTCGGCGCTGCGAATCAACTCAACCGCGCGGTGTTCCTCTAAGCGATCGATGCCACGCGCCCAAACCTGTTCAGCCAGGCGGTTGATGATTTCAATGCCCGTCAAATCGCCCTTGTGGACCGTGCGGTCGAAAGTTTGGCCCGCGAAGGCTTTTTGGTGCACCGTGCCGTCGGGGTTGCGGTCAAAGAAGCACCCGAGCTCATTCTCCAATTCGTGAATGCGCTCCACCGCGGTCTTGCACAACAACCAGGCCAGGTCTTGATCGGCCAGCCATTTGCTACCCTCGATGGTGTCCATGAAGTGGCGCTCAACGGAATCTTCGGGGGCCAAGGCCACGTTGTAGCCACCTTGCACCATGCGCGTGCAACCGCATTTGCCGAGCAGCCCCTTGACGGCCACCGTGATGCGCAGCTCCGGCGCCGCCTGATGCGCGTGCAATGCCGCAAACAAGCCCGCACCGCCAGAACCCAGAATGAGGATGTCGGTCTGCACCCGACGCATGCTTGGTGAACTCATGCCTTGACTCCCAGACTCGCCAGCACTTGGGCGCGCTTGGCGGCCGAGGCCGCCTGGACTTCCCGATAAAGACTCCCGCCATGGCTGTCCATGGCCACGAGCAAGGGGCCGAAATCCCGAATCTTGAAACGCCAGAGCGATTCCGGGTGGAGATCATCCAGATCCACAGCCTCGATTTGTTCAATCCAGGTGGTCTCTAAAGCTGCCGTCCCCCCCACAATGGCCAGATAGGCGCCCCCGAGTTCGGCAAAGGCGCGCTGTGAATCTTCGCGCAACCCCCCTTTGCCCACGATGAAGCGGACCCCATACTGCGTCATGAGCGGGCGCGTGAAGCGCTCCATACGGTCGGAGGTGGTGGTCCCAATGCACACAGGGGCGTAACCGGCGGGATGCTCGGTCGAAACCGGCACTTTGCGCACATTGGGCGCGGTGTGAATAACGGCGTGGCCGCGCAAATCGAACGCCGTGGTGCGCCCCCGATCGAACATGTGGATCTGGGTGGCATCGCGAATACCAAACAAAGTCTGGCGCAAGGTGACGGTGTCGTTGACGCGCAGCTCCCGCGCCTGCGCCTCGCTCACCGGCATGTCGAGCACATGGTGCTTAGAAGCCATACTGCACCCCTTCCTCGGTGAAGACGGCGCGCGCGCGGCGCGCCGAGTGGCACTGCATGTTCACGGCAATGGGGTTCATGGTGATGTGCGTGGCCGCGAGCTCGATGTGCACGGCAAACGCCGTGCTATCGCCGCCCAAGCCTTGCGGGCCGACACCCAATTGGTTGACGGCCTGCGAGAGCTGCGCTTCCAGCGCCGCGCCTTCAGGGTCCGTGCAAACGCTGCCCAAGGCCCGCGTGGCGGCGCGCTTGGCCAGGGCCACGGCGAGGTCTGAGGTGCCCCCGAGCCCCACGCCCACGATGGTGGGCGGGCAGGTCTTGCCGCCAGCGGCGAGCACGCAATCCACGACAAAGGTTTTGATGGCGTCGATCCCCTCGGCCGGAATCGCCATCTTGAGAAAGCTGTTGTTCTCCGAGCCGCTGCCCTTGGGCACCATCTCCAGCTCAAGCACGCCTTGGGCCTCGACAAAATCCACATGGATGACGGGCACCTCGATGCCACAACTCGTCTGCTCGTTGCGTCGGGTGAGGGGGTGCACCACCGAACTGCGAAACGGGTACTCACGGGTGGCGCGCGCGCAGCCGCGGCGAATCGCCTCTTTCGCGGCAAAGCCGTCGATCTGCACGTCGCGCCCAATGCGCAGGTGATAAATGGGGACCCCGGTGTCCTGGCACAGCAAGTTGTCGGTTTGCTCGGCCACCGCGATGTTGGTGATCATGGTGTCGATCAAACGCTGCGCGGTGGGCTGCGTCTCTTGGCGCGCCAGGCGTGCAAAGCCCTCATGGATGTCCGTGGGAAGCACCTTGAGGGCGCGGATATAGAGGGCTTTGGCCGCCTCTTCGACGGCTTGCGGGGTCACTTGCATCAGCTGGCCTTGATCTTACGGTTCTTCACAACTTGGGCCCAACGCTTGAGCTCCGCGTCCATCTGGGCGGTCAGCTCTTCGGGCTTGCTCAGCACGGGGCGCATGCCCGCCACATACAAGCGACCCTTGATTTGGGTGTCGCCCATGGCGCGCACGGTGTCTTGGTAGATCTTGTCCACGATGGGGCGGGGCAGACCCGCCGGGCCGAGCAAGCCAAACCAGCCCGTGTTTTCAAAGCGCGGCACACCACTCTCGGCCACGGTAGGCACCTCGGGCAGCAAAGGTGAGCGGGTCGCACCCGTGACCGCCAGCGCGCGCAAGCGGCCCGCGCCGAGCAGGGCGGACGCTGCCGCAATATTGCCCACCATCATTTGAATTTGGCCGCTGATGAGGTCGTTGTACGACAAAGATTCGCCCTTGTAGGGCACGTGCGTGATTTCGATACCGGCCGCGTCCGCCAAGTTCTCCGCCGCGAGGTGGATCTGGCTGCCAATACCGGCCGAGCCAAAGTTGATCTTGCCCGGGTTGGCCTTGGCGTCTTGAATCAAGTCCTTGAGGGTGCGCCACGGGGCCTTGTCCTGCACGACCACCAGCATCGGGCCGCTCGCCACATTCGAGATGGGCGTGAGGTCGCGCACCGTGTCAAAGGGCATGGTGGCATAAATACTGGGATTGATGGTGATGCTGCCCGAAGCGAACAGCAAGGTGTAGCCATCGGGTGCGGCCTTGGCCACGGCGTCGGCGCCCAAGTTGCCGCCCGCGCCCGCGCGGTTCTCCACCACCACGGCCTGACCCCAGAGCTCGTTGAGTTTCTGACCCAACATGCGCGCGACCACATCGGTGCTGCCTCCGGGGGCAAAGGGCACCACCAAGCGTACCGGCTTGGCGGGCCAGCTCTGCGCGTGCAAAGCGGGAACCGCACTGGCCATGGACAGGGCCAAGTAATGACGACGATTGAGTTTTAAGGTCATGGTTGCTCCTCCGTTCTGAAAATGTTGTTGGAATTTAACCCCATTGCCAAAGCGTTACCCAAGCAGGGACAAAGCAAAGGCCAAGCCCGTTGCCGTGGCAAAACCGAATGCACCCGCTACCCACGCCCCGCGCAAACCCCGCCAGGCGGAAAACTCCAGCAATAACAAGCGCACCCCGCCCGCCAAATGCAGCGCGAGCAAACTCACCAAGCCCCACTCGGCCACCTTGACCAGGGGGTGTTGCGTGAAGGCAAGCGCCCCATCCAGGCCTGCCGCACCTTGCAAGGCTTGCCCCAGAAAGGTGAAATGCAGGGGCAAAAAAAGTGCCAGCGCCAAGCCGGAGACACGGTGCACCCAGAACGCCCAATAAGCGGCATGGCGGCGGTTGCGTCCATCGATGCGCTGTCTCATGCGCCCCCCATGACCACGGCATACACCGCGCGGCCACCCCACACCAAAATGAAGACGCCAAAAAGACGCGCCACCCAAAGGGCTCGTGCGGGCGGCCAGCCCACCCATTCCACGGCAATATTGGCCAAACCCGGCGGCACATGCACTGCGCAGGCGAGCACAAAGAGCGCGTAATACAAGCCGAACCACACATTGCCTTGGGTGCGGGCCAGAATCTCCGCACCGCTGAGGCCGCCTTGCACGGCATAGATCATCAGCGCCAAGTGGCCTAGCACCAGCAGGGCCAACACCATGGCGCTGATGCGCTGGGCATACCAGCGCCGCGCTTGCGCCTGTGGGGTATCGCTCATAGCTCCCCCTTCATGGCGGCGCGCGCCACGAGTCGCTTCAGGCCAGCAATCGAGGCTGTGGGGGCCAATTGCTTGGGGCAGCGCAGGGTGCAACTGCCTTGCGTGTGGCAGGCGTGGCAGCCGGCATCCCCCGCCACGGCACCCAGACGCGCTTGGCGGCGGGTGTCGCGCTCATCGTTCACCAAGGTCCAGGCCCGATTGAGCGCGGCCGGGCCCAGATAGTCGGGGCGTTGCGAGACCACATCGCAGGAGGCGTAGCAAACGCCGCAGCCAATGCATTCAATGCCCGCATCGGCCTGTTGGCGTGGCGCAGTATCGGGCTTGACCACGGCAAAGGGCTCGTGGCGGTCGGTTTGGCCCACAAAGCGGCCCTCGGGGCGTGCCCATTTGTCAAAGAACTCGCGCATGTCGGTGACAAGATCGCGAATACGCGGCAAATTCGCCAGCGGCGCGATTTCGAGCTCTCCCTGTGGCCCGACCACCTTTTGCACATGGGTGCGGCAAGTCCAGCGCGCCACCCCATTGACGGTCATGGCGCAGGAGCCACACATGCCCACGCGGCAGGCAAAGCGAAAGCCCAGATCGGGGGCCAGGTGGCGCTGAATGTGGGTGACCACATCGAGCACGGTCTGGCTGGCGCGACGCGGCACCTCGTAGGTTTGGAATTGGCCCGACTGGGCATCACCCCGCCAAACCGAGACTTTCAAGCGCTGTTCCTGCATGCGGCAAACCTTTCTTCGGGGCGCAGTATCGCCTGACCCCGACAAAAAGAAAAGCTAGTTTTTTTGTTGCTGAGGTTAAAATTTTCTATACCTCAAACCATGCCACACCTTCGCACCCTGGCCCTTTTTCTCACGGTCTCGCGCACCGGCAGCTTTGCCGCGGCGGGACAGCAAGTGGGCCTTACCCCTGCCGCGGTGGGCTTGCAAATGCGCGCGCTCGAAGAGGAGCTCGGGCGCACGCTCTTTGATCGCGGCCCCCGCTCCATGGCGCTGAATCACCACGGCCAGGCCTTTGTGACCGCCGCGCAAGACTTGGTCGCGCGCTGGGAATCCGCACTCGCGAGCGGCGACAACCCGCATGACTTGCGCGGCACGGTGCAGGTGGGCGCTCTCGTCTCGGCGCTCATGGGCGAATTTGCCGATGCCCTGTGGACGCTCAAACGCGAGCATCCGGGGCTCGAGGTGCGCTTGTTTGCCGGGCTCTCGGCCACATTCTTTGGCCAAGTCGAGCGCGGTGAACTCGACGCCGCCGTGGTCACCCAGCCGCCCACGCGCACCCCGCCCGATTTGCGCTTGAGCCCGCTTTATGTTGAGCCCATGGTCTTGGTGGTGCCACGCAAGCCGCACTTTGCCCTGCCGCGCCAGCCGCTGGAGATGTTGCGCAAATGCCCGTTTCTGCGCTTTGATCGGCACACTTGGACGGGCGCTTTGGTCGAGCGTGCGCTTGACCAATGTGGCGCGCAAGTGCGTGACGAGCTTGAACTCAACTCGGTCGAGGCCATTTTGGCGCTGGTGCGCCAGGGCTTTGGGGTTTCCATCGTGCCCCAACTGCGCAACATCGATTGGGGGCGCGACCGCCTGTTGCAAGTCATCCCCCTGGCCCGAGTGTCTGTGCAACGCCACGTGGGCTTGCTCGAGCGGCGCCAGCACCCCCGCCAGGGCTTCACAAACGCCCTGCGGCAGTATTTCGATGGGCGGGAGCCCGCCCATCGGTCTAAGCGCAGCGCCTAACGACCAGGCTTAATGACCAGCCTTAACGACTGGATTTAGCGCGCCGCGTCCCAACGCGCGCGCAAGTCGGCCCACTGCGCACGCACGGCGGCCAAGTGACGGGCCTTCACATGGCCAAAGCCCCGAATGCCTTGGGGCAAGCGCGCGATCTCCAGCGCGAGGGCGTGGTTATCCGCACGCAAGTGCTGGCACAGCGCCTCTACCTGCGTGCGGTACTCCACGATGAGCGCACGCTCGGTGCGGCGCTCCTCGGTGTAACCAAAGACGTCCAGAGCCGTTCCCCGCAGGCCGCGCAAGGCGGACAAGAGCCCAAAGGCCACGGGGGTCCAGGCGCCAAAGCGTTGCTTGACGAGTTCGCCGCGCGCATTTTTGCGCGCCAACAAGGGGGGTGCGAGGTGAAAGTGCACCTGCACATCGCCTTCGAACTGCGCCTTCACTTTGGACAAGAAATCGGTGTGGGTGTAGAGCCGCGCCACTTCGTACTCGTCCTTGTAGGCCATGAGCTTGAAGAGGTTGAGAGCCACCGCTTCCGTCAAACGGGATTGACCCAGCGGGGCCTCTGCCGCCTGCACGCGCCTGACCACCGCTTGGTATTGCTCGGCGTAGGCGGCGTTTTGGTAATCCGTGAGGTAGCGCACGCGTTCAGCCACGCGGTCTTCCAGTCGTTTAGGGCGGTGCAATTGCACCACTTGGGCGGGGGCGAGCAAGGCCTCCACCCGCGGCCAATCGTGCGCGCACAGTCGGCCCCACTCGAACGCTTCGAGGTTTTGCGCGACCGCCACCTCGTTGAGTTCGATCGCGCGGTGGAGGGCCTCGCGGCTGAGCGGTACCCAGCCCTTTTGCCAGGCAAAGCCGAGCACCATGGGGTTGACGAAGATGCTGTCGCCCAACACCTCCGTGGCCACGCGATTGGCGTCAAAGCTCGCCAGATGCGCGGGCGCCACCTGCGCTTGCAAGGATTGCACGCAGGCCTCGGCCGGGTTTTGCCAATCGGGCTGCTTGACGAAGGCGGCGGTGGGGGTGCTGTGCGCGTTCAATGCAATGTGGGTGCGGTCTTGGCGCATGCGCGCGACCGTCTCACGGCCGGCCGTGATGACGGGGTCGCACCCCAAAATCAGGTCCGCCCCCGCCGTGCCCACGCGCGTGGTGTGGATGGCTCGCGGGTGATCGGCAATGAGCACGTGGCTCCAAGTGGGACCGCCCTTTTGCGCCAGACCCGCGGCGTCTTGCGTGACGATGCCCTTGCCCTCCAAATGAGCAGCCATGCCCATCAACTGACCAATGGTGATCACGCCCGTGCCGCCCACACCCGCCACCACCGTCGCCCAAGGGGTGCTCAGGCTGGGCAAGTTGGGTTCGGGCAAGGCCACGGCAGGTCGCTCGATGCGCGTTTTGGCAGGCCCGGACTTGCGAAACGTGCCGCCCTCGACCGTCACAAAGCTCGGACAAAAGCCTTTGAGGCAGCTCGTGTCCTTATTGCAGGTGCTCTGGTTGATGGCGCGCTTGCGGCCAAACTCGGTCTCCAGCGGCTCGATCGAGAGGCAATTGCTCTGCACGCCGCAGTCACCACAGCCCTCGCAAACCGCTTCATTGATGAACACGCGCAAGGCCGGATCGACCAGGGTGCCGCGCTTGCGACGGCGGCGTTTTTCGGTGGCGCAGGTCTGGTCGTAAATGATGACCGTGGTGCCACGGATGGCGCGAAACTCGCGCTGCACTTGGTCGAGCAAATCGCGGTGGTAAACCACCACGTCGTCGGGCAGACGTGCACGGGCGTATTTGTCCGGCTCATCGGTAACCACGCACACGCGCTGCGCGCCTTCGGCACACATGCTCTGCGCGATTTGCAGCACGCTATGGCCTTCGGGTCGCTCGCCCAGGGGCTGCCCACCGGTCATGGCCACGGCGTCGTTGTAGAGAATTTTGTAGGTGATGTTCACGCCCGCGGCCACGCTTTGGCGCACCGCCAAGATGCCGCTGTGGAAATAGGTGCCGTCGCCCAAATTGGCAAATAGGTGGGACTCATTGACAAACGGCTGCTGGCCCACCCAAGGCACCCCTTCACCCCCCATTTGGGTAAAGCCCGTGGTGCTACGGTCCATCCACAAGGCCATGAAGTGGCAGCCGATGCCGGCCATGGCCCGCGAGCCCTCGGGCACTCGGGTACTGGTGTTGTGCGGGCAGCCTGAGCAGAACCAGGGCATGCGATCGACCTTGGCGTCGATGGTCTGCAAGGACTGCTGCTTGGCGCGCAGTATGGCCAGATGGCTCTCCATACGACGACGCGTGTCGTCATCCACCCCCAGCTTGAAGAGGCGTTGCGCGATGGCTTCGGCAATCAGCGCCGGGCTGAGATCCGCATGGGCGCGCAGCAAGGTATTGGCGCTGGGGTTGGGCATGGACCACTCACCGCCGCTGTGGTCGTCCCCCAAGTCCGTGAATTTGCCCAACACCACGGGGCGCACATCGGCACGCCAGTTGTAGAGCTCCTCCTTGAGTTGGTACTCCAGAATCTGGCGCTTTTCCTCCACCACCAGAATTTCTTGCAAGCCGGTGGCGAACTCGCGCGTGAGTTGGGCCTCCAGGGGCCAGACCACCGTCACTTTGTGCACGCGAATACCCAAACGCTGGCAAGTGGCGTCATCGAGCCCCAGGTCATGCAAGGCCTGCCGTGTGTCGTTGTAGGCCTTGCCGCTGGCCATCAGGCCAAAGCGGTCGTTGGGCCCTTCAATCACGTTGTGATTGAGGCGGTTGGCGCGCACATAGGCCAAGGCGGCGTACCACTTGTAGTTAAAGAGGCGGGCCTCTTGGGCCAAGGCATCGTCGGGCCAGCGAATGTGTAAGCCTCCGGGGGGCATGTCGAACTCGGGCAGCACAATTTGCACGCGGGCTGGATCGATCTCGGCTGTGGCGCTGGACTCGACAATTTCTTGAATCGTCTTCATGCCCGCCCAAACGCCCGCAAAGCGGCTCATGGCCAAGGCGTGCAGCCCCAAATCCAGAATATCTTGCACCGAAGCTGGGAAAAACACCGGTGTGCCGCAAGCTTTGAAGATGTGATCGCTTTGGTGCGCCGTGGTCGAACTCTTGGCGATATGGTCGTCCCCCGCGATGGCCAGCACGCCCCCCCAAGGGGTGGTGCCCGCCATGTTGGCGTGCTTGAAGACATCGGAGCAGCGGTCCACGCCGGGGCCTTTCCCATACCAAATGCCAAACACGCCATCAAAGCGGTTTGAACCTGGCGGGGCAAAGCCGAGTTGTTGAGTGCCCCACAAGGCCGTGGCGGCCAACTCTTCGTTGACGCCCGGCTGAAAGACGATGTGCTGGGCAGCAAGGTATTTTTTCGCCTTCCACAAGGCTTGGTCGTAACCCCCCAGAGGTGACCCGCGGTAACCACTGATAAAGCCCGCCGTGTTCTTGCCTTGCAAAGCGTCGCGCTGGCGCTGCAACATGGGCAGCTTGACCAGGGCCTGCACACCGCTCATGAAAGCACGCCCGACCTCCAGGCTGTACTTGTCATCCAGGGTGACGGTCTCGAGGGCGCGGCGCACGGAATCGGGTAGTGGGGCGTTCATGAGCGGGTCTCCTGTCAGCGGGCGTTTGCCCCCAGTGTATTCAGCTATTGGCCAATCGGCCAGAGAACCCAAAGGCGCAGGGGCTGTTTGACCCGTCCCGCCCATTCTCCGGCCTGTGGCCCCGTTCCGGCGTAATAATCGGCACGCACGGCGCCTGTAATGGCGCTGCCCGTGTCCTGCGCGAACACCAGTCGTTGCAAACGGCCTTGTGCGCCCTCGCTCACCAGCCACAGCGGCGCGGCGTACGGAATGGACTCTTTGTCCACCGCCACCGATCGGCCTGGGGTCAAGGGCACACCCTGCGCCCCGCGGGGGCCCAGTGCGGCATCCGGCCCTTGCAAGGATTCCAGGCGAAAGAATATATAGCGTGGGTTACTCCAGAGCATGTCCTGGACGCGGCTGGGATCGAGCTGTTGCTGCGCCACCATCCAAGCGCGAATCCCCGGCCAAGAGGCATCGCGCACCAAGCCCCGGTCGAGTAACCACCGCCCGACACTGCCGTAGGGTTGCTCGTTCGAACCCGCAAAGGCCACTCGCACCCAGCGACTGCCGCCCGCGCCATCTTGCAGTCGCAAACGCCCGGAACCCTGAATGTGCAACACCAAGGCGTCGATGGGGTCGGCCAGCCAGGCGATCTCACGCCCGCGCAAGGCCTCGCGCGCGGCGGGCAGTTGATCGATCTCCTGGCGGGTGTACCAGGCGCGGCCTTGCCGGCGCACGAGCTCTAAGCCTTCCGGCGGGGCGTAGAGGGGAACCTCAAACCCAGGGCGACGTTGGCTCGAAGCCTCGAACAGGGGCTCGTAGTAGCTGGTGAGCAAGCCCTCTGTTTGGCCCTCAAGGGTCTCGACGCGATAGGGCTGAAAGCGTTGCTGCATCCAGGCCCGACGCTGGGCATCGTCGGCCAAGCTCAGGGGGCGCATCTCGCTGCACAAGGGGGCGAGCAAGGGGCCGGGGCGAGCGCAGTTTTGAATCCAGGCGTTCCAGGCGTCCTGCAAATCGTCCTGCCCCCAGCCCGGTAGCTCCCGCCAATCCACGGGAATCCAACGGCTACGGCCTGCACGCTGTGGGCTCGCCGCCCCAGGTGTGCCCATGAGGCCGCTGCCCGTGACCGGTGCTGATTCTGCGGGCCGAACGGGAGCACTGGGCACGATCACGGGGGCAGGTGCCTCCTGCACCGGCGGAGGCGCGCTCGCGCAGCCCGCCAGCAAGGCCAGCGCCACCAACGCCCAGCCGTGACCCATGGTTTTAGAGTTTCTCATCACGCATCAGGTTCGCCAATTCCACCGCCGATTTGACGGCCATCTTCTCAAACACGCGGGCGCGGTGCACCTCCACCGTGCGTACGCTGATTTGCAAGGCATCGGCAATGAGCTTGTTGGGTAAGCCGGCAATGATTTGAGACATGACGTCGCGTTCGCGCTCGGTCAACTCCTCCACGCGGCGGTCGCGGTCCAAACGCGCCTGCAACTGCGCCAACGCCTCACGCGAGCGCGTGAGGGCCTCTTCCACGCGGTCCACCAGGGCGTTGTCAGAGAAGGGCTTTTCGCAAAAATCAAACGCGCCGCGCCGAACGGCTTCCACCGCAGTGGCCAAATCGGCATGGCCACTGAGAAAAATCACGGGCATCAAGCGCGTGAGTTGCAGGCTGAGCAAACGCTCAAAGACCGCCAGTCCACTCATGCCCGGCATGCGCACATCGAGCAGCACGCAACTGGGCTGCCACTGGGCCTTGGGCTGCTCGCCCAAGGCCTGCACCTCGCGCCAAAACGCTTCGCCGCTGGCATGGGTCAGGCTGGCCATACCGCGCGAGCGCAGCAACCACGAGAGGGCCTCGCGCACGCTGGCATCATCATCCACGACATGGACCCAAACTTGAGGGGCCGGTTGCATCAAGTCGCTCCTGATTCAATGGGCAAAGTGAACACAAACACCGTGCCCCTCGGGGGGTGGGGCTCATGCGTGAGTTCGCCGCCGTGTTGCTCCACCACCGTGCGGCACAAGCTCAGGCCCAGGCCCAAGCCGTCGTCCCGTGTGGAAAAAAACGGCGTGAACAATTGTCGCGCAACCCCTTCGTCAATGCCATGTCCTTGGTCGGCAATGGCAAATCGCACGCGAGGGGCTTGGGAGGCGTCGCTCGGGGGCTGCACGCGCACCTGCACGCGCAACACACCATCGCCATGGGTGTTCGCATCCGTCATGGATTGCATGCCATTGCGCGTGAGGTTCAAGAGCACGAGCTCAATGAGGGTTTGGTCGCACACCACACGCGGCAGGTCGGCTGGGCAATCGACATACAAACTCACCTGCAGTTTGCGGGCCTGTAGCTGCAGCAAGGGCACGATGGGCTCAAACAACGCCAGGGGCTTGATGGCGACGCGGTTTTGGTGCCGCTGGCGCACAAAGTCCTGCACGCTGCGCACGACTCGCCCAGCGCGCTCGGCCTGCTCCCCGATACGGGCCATGGCCTGCGTCAGGTTGGCCAGTAGCGCGTCTTGCCCGGAGGGCGCTGCTGAATTTGTGTGGCGCAGCAAGTTGAGGCTGCCGGTGGCGTAGCTGGCGATCGCCGCCAAGGGTTGGTTGATCTCGTGGCTCAGCAGCGAGGCCATTTCCCCCACCAGCGCCAGGCGCGCGGACGCTTGGGCGCTGCGCGCCATATCCTCGGCGCGTTGTTGGGCGCTGTGGTCGAGCACCGCCCCCATCCATCCCGTTTGCACGCCTTGCTTGTTGAGCAGCGGGGCTTCAAAAATCAGCACCGGAAAGCGTTCCCCGCTCTGGCGCATGAAGACCGACTCCACACCTTCGCGTGGGGGCGCGTTACCCGCGAGCCGCCACGCTTGCCGCCGGCCATACTCGTCAATGCGCTCCGGGGGCCAATAGGGCGGGGGCATGCGGCCAATCAAATCCTCCGCGCGAAAGCCCACCATCTCGCAAAAGGCCGGGTTGACGTAGGTGATGCGCCCCTCCAAATCCCGCGCCCGCAACCCCGTGACCAAGGACGACTCCATGGCGCGGAAAAACGCCAGAGCATCGGCCAACTCCATCTCCACCTGTTGGCGCCGGCGCATGTCGCGCGCGAGCAAGGCCAGCACACTCACCAGCGCCAAGCCCATGGCAATGACCAAGGCGGTGAGCACGTTGGGGAACCAGGTGGTCGCGCCGCGCCACTGGGTCAGGCGCAAGAGCAAGGGGTTGCCCGGCAACTCCAACACCTGTTGGGCCACCAAGGTGTGCGGGCCACGCTGGGTTTGTCCCATGACAGCCAACCGCGCCCCATCGGCCTCGACAAAGGAGACCTCCCGCAAGCGCAGCAAGGTCTCTGGCACGTGGGCGGCGAGCAAATCGGGCAAGCCATAGCTCACCACGGTAAAGCCTTGAAGTACCCCCTCGTGCAAAACGGGGAGACACAGGCTCATGACCTCGCGCCCGGTTGCGCCCACCAAGGGCATGAAGGTGCTGGGGCTGTAGCCAGGACCGCTTTGGCGCAACGCCACGTCGCAGGCCTGCGCCGCCTCCGACTCCCGCGGGCCTAAGGGTTGCGCCGAGCTGGCGGTGGAGAGAAACGGTGACGTCACGCTCGCGCGCAGGCGCAAGTTGGCATCGCGCGCTTCCAGGCGCAACCAATCACGGTGAAGCTTGAGCGATGCTTCGGCCAGCGCGCGCCACTGGGGGCTGCCAGCGGGGGCGCGCTGCAACGCTTGGATGTCCTGCACATTGCGGTTGAGGGCCGAGCGCAAACTCACCAGCGAGCCGGCGGCGTCGCGCTCCAATCGGGCTTGGGCTTGACCTTCCTCGTACAAGCCGGAGAGCCAGACCAAGAGGCCAAAGAGCGCCAACACCAAGCCCAGCAAGGCGCCCCACAGCCACTGGCGTTGGTGCAAGGCGCGCTGGGGCATCAGTCAACCTTGGTGACCTGGGGGTTGGCCCAGCTGCCTTCGATGCGAAACTCCGAAGTGCCGGCCTTGGCCAGAGGTTTGCTCAGCACCAGTTGGGCGAGGAAGCTGGTGAGCCCAATGACCGGGTTAATGG
>VEQC01000180.1 GCA_018883455.1 Limnohabitans sp.
AAACTCCACACCGGGCAGCGCTTGGGGTCGCCCGGGTCCGTGCGTTTCACCCGTGCCGGGTCAGTGGGCATCTTGCGTACTTTTTGCTCCAAAGTGTGCCGATCTTCGCGAATCGCGATGGCGTTGCCGTAGCTTTTGCTCATCTTCGCCCCATCAAGGCCGGGCAGTTTGCTGGCTTCGGTCAGCAGCACTTGCGGCTCGGGCAGGATGGTGCGTCCGGTCCCCTTGAAATAGCCGCTCAAGCGTTCGCGGTCCGAGGCGTCGAGTTCTGGGGCACTCGCCAGGTAGCCCAGGGCCCCTTCCATGGCCTTGGCGTCGCCCGTTTCTTGCCAGGCCTTGCGCGATTTCTCAAAGCGCTTGAGGCTGTCCTTGGGCAACTTGGCCAAGCTCACCTGGAGTTTTTCGGCAGCATGGAGCTCGCGGCCATAGAGGTGGTTAAAGCGCCGCGCGGCCTCGCGGGTGAGCTCCACATGGCTGGCCTGATCCTCGCCCACCGGCACATAGCGGGCCTTGTAAATCAAGATGTCGGCGGCTTGCAAGAGGGGATAGCCGAGGAAGCCGTAAGTGGAGAGGTCTTTGTCTTTGAGTTTTTCCTGCTGGTCTTTGTAGGTCGGCACGCGCTCGAGCCAACCGATGGGTGTGCCCATGGCCAGAAGGGTGAAGAGCTCGGCGTGCTCGGGGATGCGGCTTTGCAGGAAGAGCGTGCATTGCTCGGGGTCAAGCCCCGCCGCCAGCCAGTCAATGACCATCTCGTAAACGTTTTGTTCGATCACCTCCCGGTGCTCGTAGTGCGTGGTGAGCGCATGCCAATCGGCCACGAAAAAGTAGCAGTCATGGGTCGATTGCAGGCGCACCCAATTTTTCAGCGCGCCATGGTAGTGGCCTAGGTGCAGAGCGCCGGTGGGGCGCATGCCAGAGAGAACGCGTTCTTTCATAGGGTTCAATGAGTAGTCGACAACAAAGTTTGCAAGGGCTGGAGCACCCAGCGCAGGACGTCATACGTCAAGCCCATGAGGGGTTGCATCCAGATGGCATTGATCACGCCCATCACCACCAGGGCGAGCACGATATAAAAGCCCCAGGGCTCGATGCGCGAGACGGCCATCGCCGCACGCCAGGGCAAGAGTCCCACCAGAATACGCCCGCCGTCCAAAGGGGGCAAGGGAAACAGGTTGAAGGCAAACATGACCGCATTGACCAGCACGCCGGCTTCGGCCATGCGCAGCAAGAAGGGTTCCTCTACGCCGGCGATCAACAATGCGTAATCCAGCACAGCCCACAAGAGGGCTTGAATGAGGTTGATGCCCGGACCCGCCAAAGCCACCCAAATCATGTCGCGCTTGGGGTTGTGCAGGCGCGAGAATTGCACCGGGACTGGTTTGGCATAGCCAAACAGCATGTGCCCAGCCGTTCCGATGTAGAGTAGCAAGGGCAGCAGTAGGGTGCCCAAGGGGTCGATATGCGGCAGGGGGTTGAGGGTGACCCTGCCCATGCGCCAAGCGGTGTCGTCGCCCAACCGATGCGCCACCCAGCCGTGCGCCGCCTCGTGCAGCGTGATGGCGAACACCACGGGCAGGATGTTGATGGTCAGGGTTTGAATGATCTCGGCGTCCACCCGTGCATTGTCGCACTCTGGTGGAGGGGCGCGTTAGAGGCCCAGCGGGGCCAGCGCACCACGGCCCGCGCGGATGAGCTGAGGGTCTGCGCCATCGTCCATGGGCGTGAGGTCGACCACCGTGGTGGGGGCCGAGGGGCAGGCGCCGGCGTCGATCACGGCGGCGAGCACGTGCTCAAAGCGCTCGCGAATCTCGTGGGGATCGTTGAGGGGGTCTTCTTCCCCGGGGGGGATGAGGGTGGTGCCCAGCAAGGGCGCCCCATGCAGACTCAAGAGGTCGAGCAGGGTGCGGTGCTCAGGCACGCGCAAGCCGATCGTCTTGCGCTGGGGGTGGCTCACCCGCCGCGGCACCTCTTTCGTGGCTTCCAGAATGAAGGTGTAAGCCCCAGGGGTACAGGCCTTGAGCAAGCGGTATTGACGGTTGTCGACGCGGGCGTAATTCGCCAATTCCGACAAATCGCGGCAAAGCAGGGTGAGGTGGTGCCGCTCGTCCACGTCACGAATGCGCCGCAATTGATCGACGGCCGCTTTGTCGTCGAGGTGGCAGACCAAGGCGTAGCTGGAGTCGGTGGGCACGGCCACCACGCCGCCGCGTTGGAGCAACTGGGCCGCTTGTTTGAGCAAACGCGCTTGCGGGTTTTCCGGATGAACCTGGAGAAATTGCGCCACAAGGGGCTCACTGGATGCGGTGTTGCAAAGCTTCCCAAACGGGTTGGAGCTGACCGGGCAGATCGGGCAATTGGCCCAAATCGGTGTGGCTTTCGTCCGGGCTGTGAAAGTCGCTGCCGCGTGAGGCGAGCAAGTCAAACTCCAGCGCAAGTTCGGCGTACTTGGCCGCTTCAGCAGCACTGTGGCTGCCGGTGACCACTTCGACGCCGCGGCCCCCGTGGTGTTTGAAATCGGTGAAGAGCGCAAACTCTTCGTTGGCCGAGAAGGGATAGCGCGCGGGGTGAGCAATGATGGCCACGCCCCCCGCCTCGGTGATCCAACGCACCGCGTCGCCCAAGCTGGCCCAACGGTGCGGCACAAAGCCGGGCTTGCCCTCGGTCAGAAAGCGGCGAAAGACTTCGTGCGTGTCGGCGCAGACGCCCGAATCCACCAGGAAGCGGGCAAAGTGGGTGCGGGAGATCAGCTCCGGGTTGCCCACGTATTTCAGCGCGCCTTCGTAGGCCCCGTGAATACCGGCGCGTGCCAATTGCTCGCTCATTTCATGCGCGCGCTCGCCACGCCCCCCGCGGGTGCGTTGCAAGCCTTGCACCAAAGCGGGATCGTTGGCGTCAAAGCCCAGGCCCACGATGTGCACCGTTCGGCTGGCGAAGGTGACGGAAATTTCCACCCCACTGAGAAACGGCATGCCGAGCGCCTTGGCGGCGGCGGCGGCCCGGGCGATTCCGCCCACCTCGTCGTGGTCGGTCAAGGCCCACAAGCCCACACCGTTGGCGTGAGCCCGCACGGCGAGGGCTTCGGGCGTGAGGGTGCCGTCCGAAACCACGGAGTGGCAGTGCAGGTCGGCGTTGGTCAAATGGGTGATCACAGCAGTGATTTTAGGCGCGGTAGGGCCTCGCATGCTTGGCGACAACTGCTTTCAGCCACCGCCTCAAGGGAAATGCCGCGCAACTGCGCCAAAACGGCGGCGATGCGGGGCAGCTCGGCTGGCTCGTTACGCCCCTGCGCATGGCCTGCAGCGCGGGCTTGGGCGGGTTGGTAGCACCAGGCAGGGGGAATGTCCGGGGCGTCGGTCTCCAACACCAGGGCCTCCAGGGGCAGCTCGGTGGCAAGCCGGCGCAATTGCAAGGCGCGCTCAAACGTGAGGGCCCCGCCAAAGCCCAGCTTGAAGCCCAGGTCCAAAAAAGCCTGAGCCTGCTGCAAGCTGCCGTTGAACGCATGCGCGATTCCCCCGTGGGCGCCAATCTCTCGCAAGCCTTTGAGCAGCGCATCGGCGCTGCGCCGCACATGCAAGATGACGGGGAGCCCCGCGCGCTTGGCGACTTTGAGTTGGGCGCGGTAGAGCGCGACTTGGTGCTCCCAGGCGTCGCCGTTGCGCAACTGCGGGACGAAGGCATCTAAGCCAATTTCGCCCACCGCCACCAAATGCGGGTCCGCGCTTTGCGCTTGCACGGCGTTGGCCAGGGCGGTGACATCCGCGAGGCTGGCCTGCGCGCTGTAGAGCGGGTGGATGCCCAGGGCATAGGCGTCGCCATGGGCACGGGCTTGGGCACCCAGTCGCTCGAAGTCTTGGGCTTGCACGGCTGGCCAGACGCACAAGTGCACGCCAGCCGCGCGGGCCCGCTCGCGCATCGCCCGTCGATCGGGGGCGAACTCCGCGGCATCCAGATGGCAATGGGTGTCGATGAACATGGCCACGGGGCCGCTCAACGCAAACGGCCTTGGTCGAGGGTGAGTTGGCGATCACAGCGCGCAGCCAGATCGAGGTCGTGGGTCACCACCACGAAGGCCGTACCTTGCGCGCGCGCCAAGCTCAGCATGTGGGCAAACACGTCGGCGGCCGTGCTGCGATCCAAATTACCCGTGGGTTCATCGGCCAGCACACAGGCGGGTCGCGTGACCAACGCGCGGGCAATGGCCACGCGCTGGCGCTCCCCGCCAGAGAGCTCGGCCGGTCGGTGGTGCTGGCGTGCCGCCAAGCCCACGTCTTGCAGGGCTTGCGCGGCCCGCGGCAGGGCCTCACGCGCGCTCAGGCGACGGATCCACAAAGGCATGGCCACGTTCTCCAGCGCATTGAATTCGGCCAGCAAGTGGTGGAACTGGTAAATAAAGCCTAGGTGTTGGTTGCGCAACCCGCCCAACGCGGTCAACGACAAGCCTGCAATGGATTGCGCGCCCCAGGTGACGCTGCCGCTGGTGGGCGTATCGAGCCCCCCGAGCAAGTGCAGCAGGGTGCTTTTGCCTGAGCCCGAGGCCCCCACGATGGCCAAGATCTCGCCGGCGCGCACGGCCAGGTCGACCCCTTCCAACACTTGCACGTCCAGCGGCCCTTCGTGAAAACGCCGTCCCAAACCTTGCGCTTGCAACACGACATCACTCATGGCGCAAGGCCTCCGCGGGTTGCACGCGGCTGGCACGCCAGCTGGGATAGAGCGTGGCGAGCAAGGCAAGCCATAGAGAGATGAGTACCACGGGCACGATGTCGGCCGCTTGCGGGTCACTGGGCATGCGGCTGATGAGGTAAATGTCGCGGGGCAGAAAGCTGGCGTTGAGGGCGTGCTCGATCGCTGGAACAATGACATCGATGTTGAGCGCCACGACCATCCCCAAGGCAAAGCCCCCGAGCGTGCCGAGCACGCCCACCGTGGCCCCTTGAATCACAAAAATCGCCATCACGCTGGCCAGGCCGATCACCCACATCAGGCCGTACTTGAACTGCGCGCCGGCGGCAAGGTCCGTGCCCCAGTTGCCGGGGTCCATGTAGCCGACGCTGACCAGAATGGCCGGCCCGACGAACGCCTTCCACTGCTGCCAAAACCCCGCTTGGGGGGAGGGCACCGCGACGGAACCGTGGACTTCGCCCAACGACACCCCGTCCCCCGACTCCGGCGTCGGTACACCTTTTGAAGATGGGTTGGTCGAGTGATTATCCATGGCTCACGCCGCCCTGGGCGGCGCGCTTCTGACA
>VEQC01000020.1 GCA_018883455.1 Limnohabitans sp.
GTCGTGCGGCTGAGTTTGGGCCAGTCTCGCCCGTGATTGACCAACTTGCAGCCAATGGTTTGCGATTGACAGAGGGCTATGCCAATTCGCCCGTGTGCTCTCCCACCCGTTTTGCGCTCATGACGGCGCGCTACCAGTACCGCCTGCGTGGGGGGGCGGATGAGCCGATCAGCAGCAAGAGCAAAGGCAGCACGGTGCTGGGCTTGCCCCCTGAACATCCCACATTGCCCTCTTTGCTTAAAACTCAGGGTTACAACACGGCGCTGATAGGGAAGTGGCACTTGGGTTATCCACCGGCATTTGGTCCGATCAAGTCAGGGTATGACGAGTTTTTCGGGCCCATGTCGGGTGGGGTAGATTACTTCACCCACTGCAGTAACAATGGCGCCCATGATTTGTACTTGGGTGAAGAAGAGCACGCTGAAGAAGGCTATCTCACTGATCTTTTGTCCCAGCGCGCGGCCGACTATGTGCGTCGCATGGCTGCGTCCAAGCAACAAGGGCGTCCGTTCTTTCTGAGCCTGCACTACACCGCACCGCACTGGCCATGGGAGACCCGTGATGACTTGGCCGTGGCAGAGGCGACCAAGAGCAACATCTTTCACCTCGATGGCGGCAACATCCACACTTACCGTCGGATGATCCATCACATGGACGAGGGCATCGGGTGGGTCGTACAGGCCCTGCGCGAGTCCCAACAACTGGACAACACTTTGATTGTTTTCACCAGCGATAACGGAGGTGAGCGCTTCAGTGATAACTGGCCGTTGGTTGGAGGCAAGATGGATCTCACAGAAGGTGGGATACGTGTGCCTTGGGTGGCCCATTGGCCAGCGGTAATTCCTGCAGGTTCTATCAGCGATCAACACTGCCTCACCATGGATTGGTCGGCCACCATGCTGGAGCTCGGTGGCGCCGCGCCCGACGCTCAACACCCTTGGGATGGCGTTTCGTTAGCTTCGTTCTTGCGCGACCCTTCACAGACATTTGAGCGCCCCATGTTTTGGCGTATGAACCACCGAGGCCAACGTGCGATGCGATTAGGGCCATGGAAGTATTTGCGTGTGGACGGGCATGATTATCTTTTTAATGTTCACGCGGATGCACGTGAGCGCGCCAACTTGGCGCAACGCGAGCCACAGCGACTCGCTCAGATGCGCCAAGCGTGGGAGATCTGGGAGAGCAGCATGCCACCGATTCCCCCAGATGCGGCAGTGAATTTGGGCTACTCGTATAAAGACATGCCGCAGCGATGAGCCAAGTGCGCCGGCATTTGCCATTTTTGAATTGGCCTCGCCCAACGCGCGCCCTGTTTCGCAGCGAGGTCTTGGCAGGCTTGAGTGTGGGCTTGATGCTCATCCCACAGGCGGTGGCCTATGCAGCCTTGGCGGGCATGCCACTCATCACCGGAATCTATGCGTCCCTTTTGCCGGCTTTGATGGCAGTCTTGTTCAGTGCCTCTCAGCGCTTGTCTGTTGGACCGACGGCCCTCACGGCCACACTTGTGTTTTCCTCTTTGTCGAGTCTGGCGCAGCCCGGCAGCCAGAGTTGGGTCAACCTAGCCGTGTGGTTGTGCTTGATGAGCGGAGGCCTGCAACTCGTGCTCGGATTTGCCAAGTTTGGCTGGCTGCTTAACTTGGTTAGCAGCCCCGTGCTGACGGGTTTTACGCAAGCGGCGGCGGTATTCATTGTGTTGAGTCAAGTGCCCGCCCTGCTGGGCATGAGGGGTGGCTGGTCGTCGGTTGTCGCACCTGATACGTGGCATGTTTATGCCCTGCTGATGGGCATGGGCAGTCTAGGCACGCTCTTGTTAACCAAAAAATGGCGCCCCTCGTTTCCAACAGTGTTGGTACTGGTGTTGCTCTGCGCGCTCTTAAGTGTGGCACTGGGCATGCCCGAGCAAGCTGGCTTGACCGTGGGCGTATTGCCACATGGATTGCCTGATTTTTACATCCCTACTCTCTTGAGCTGGGAGGATTACAAGAGTTTGATGGTACCCACCTTGGCCATCACGTTGGTGAGCTTTATGGAAACCGCCTCTAGTGCTAAGGTAGATAACGGCCAAGCGGGTAAAACTTGGGACCAAGACCAGGACTTAATTGGGCAAGGGTTGGCAAAACTAGCGGCGGGATTCAGTGGTGCGTTCCCCACCAGTTCATCGTTTTCGCGTTCTGCCTTGAACCTGTTTGCTGGTGCGCAAACGGGATGGGCCTCTTTGGTATCGGTGATCATGATCTGGCTGTCCCTGCTCTTCCTCACCCCCCTATTGCAGCCCGTGCCTCACTCGGTATTGGCGGCTATTGTGGTGGCAGCGGTATTGGGCTTGATCAAGCCTAAGCAGTTGTTGCACATACAACGGGTCGATCGGGTAGAAGCCATCACGGCCTTTGTCACATTTGTTGTTACCTTGATCTTGGCGCCGCAGTTGTATTGGGGCGTGTTGGCAGGCTTGCTGGTGGCTTTGAGTCACTTTTTGTATGTGCGCATGCACCCCAGAATCATAGAGGTCGGGTTACACCCTGACGGCAGTTTGCGTGATCGACATCTCTGGAATCTACCCACCCTGGGTGCCAATGTTTACGCGTTGCGCATGGACGCTGCTCTTGACTTTGCTGCAGCTTCAGCATTTGAAAAGAATATTGTTCAGGCCATCAGTTCCCACTCTCGACTGGCACATGTCTGCTGGTTTGCCTTGCCCATCAACCGAATTGATGTAACTGGCACTGAGACTATGACAAGGCTCGAAAAAAGGTTGCAAGAACAACACATCACCTTGCACATTAGCGGCATGAAGTTGCCAGTTGAAACGGTGCTCAAGCGTGCTGGCTGCCTGGTATCCAATCCGTATTTGAAGATGTACCGAACCGATGCCGAGGCCATTGATGCCATAGCCGCATTGAACAAGACTTGAACGGCAACCCATCATCCAGCATTGCAGCGTAGTCTCTTTCCGCAGGGGATGCAATCGGCAGCGGCACGCAGGCCTTGCTGCGCCGCTTGAAACGTCGCATCGACATCCTCGGCGGCGAGGCGCATGCGCCCAATCGTGGCCCAGGCTGCGCCTGCCAGGTGGTTTTCCGCCTTACCCAGAAAGACGTCGAGCTGAGTGCGCTGGCTCGCCTGTTGAAAAGCAGGGTTTGCAGCCATCAAAACGCTCCTGACACAGGCGACTTGCGGGACTTGCGAACGCGCTGTGGCAGCCTCTCATTCATCAAGGTCAGGCCAATGGTGTCCAGTGGGGTGTCGAGTAGTTGATCGAGTTTGTCGAGCTCGCCAAACACCTGTAGGACTCGCGCGAAATGAACCAGTGCGGTACCAGGGTGGCCAGACTCCATTCGCCGCACGGTGTGGGCAGATGCACCAATGCGTTCTGCCAGATCTTCCTGTGTCAGGTGCCTGCGCCGACGGGCGAGCGAAATCGCCTGGCCCAGACGGGTCAGGCTGCGTGTGACAGGCAAGGGTGCAGGAGACAAGGATTTCATTTAAAGCGCATTTTTATGCGCTATTTGAATCTATAGCGAAGCATATATGGCGTCTTACTTCGTTCTTGATGCAGAAAATGATGTTGATCTTGCCTTGAAATCGACTTGGCTGTGGGTGGCCGAGGGGGTTCAAATATCTCCGGCTGATTGGCACATGCCATGAGCTTGGGGTGAAGGCCAAACCGCACCGCCGCTCTCCTCTGGCGGCTTTGCTTTTGCGTCACCCATAAAAAAAACCCCGAAGCTTTCGCCCCGGGGTATGAGTTTCACCTCAATCGAAATCAGGTGGCTTTGGTGTTGATGTCACCCACCAAGCTGGGGTAGCGCACGTGCTCCACCAATTCTTGAATCTCGCGGCGCGGGGCCGGAGTCAAGAGGCTCACGATGATGATCAGCGCAAAGCCCAAGGGCACGCCAAACACACCGGCCGAGATGGGCAAAATGCCGTACCACAGTTCCACCGGAGAGGTGACGCCAAAGACGCCACGCAACCAGGCTTGAGTGGTCACCATGTAGTAGAAGGTCACGCCCAGACCGCCGATCATGCCGACGACTGCGCCCCACTTGGTGGCCCGCTTCCAGAAGATGCCAAGCACCAATGCTGGGAAGAAGGCTGCGGCGGCGAAGGAGAACGCAGCGGAGACCAGGAACAAGATGTCCGCCGGTTTCTGCGCGGCCACATAAGCCGCTGCCAGTGCCACCACCAAGAGCAAGGCCTTGGAGATCGTGACACGACGTGCGGTAGACGCGTTGGGGTCGATCATCTTGAAGTACAGGTCGTGCGACAAGGCGTTGGCGATGGTCAAGAGCAGACCATCGGCGGTGGACAGCGCGGCAGCCAAGCCACCCGCGGCCACCATGCCGGAGATCACGTAGGGCAGGCCACCGATTTCCGGTGTGGCCAACACCACGATGTCGCCGCCGATGCGCATTTCACCGAGCTGCAAGATCCCGTCCTTGTTCACGTCGGTGACGGACAACAAGGTGGCATCCACCGCTGCCCATTGACCGACCCATGCGGGCAACTTGTCAAACGGAGTGCCCACCAAGACGGTGAAGATCTCGTATTTGACCAGTACCGCCAAAGCCGGCGCGGTGAAGTACAGCAAGAAGATGAAGAACAGGGACCACGTGACGGAGCTTCGCGCTTCCTTCACAGACGGTGTGGTGTAGTAGCGCATCAAGATGTGCGGCAGCGCAGCCGTACCCACCATCAGGCAGAAAACCAGGGCTAAGAAATTCAACCGTGAAGTGTTGAAAGTTTCCTTGGCTTTCTCATCCCCATTGGGGTCGCCCGCAAACTGTGCGGCGTGGCGCGGCATACCTGCGAGAGGTCTTGCGCGCGCATCGGCGGCTGCCTTGGCGGCTGTCCAAGCTTTCTTGGCGGCCTCCTCGTTCGCAGGCACATCGGCGAGGGCCTTCTCAGCCTTCTTGATGTCCTCTGGCGAAGCGTTGGCCGCTTTGAGCTCTTCGAGTTTCTTGGTCGCCGCATTGCGGTCGTTCTCCAGGGCACCTTTGACGTCCTTGAGCTTCTCAGCCAATTCGTCGGAGCGGGCCTTGAACACGGCAATGACTTCCTTCTCTTTCGGATCGTCAATGAGTTCCTTCTCCTTGGCCGTGACTTTCTCCAGCTGATAGCCGTAGACGGCCTGGGGAATCGGCACGCCAGTCTGCTTGACGGAGAGCCACACCACCGGGATCAAGTAGGCCACGATCAAGATGATGTACTGCGCCACCTGTGTCCAGGTGACGGCACGCATCCCGCCCAAGAACGAGCAGACCAAGATGCCGCCCAAGCCCAGGAAAATGCCCAGCTCAAAAGCCACGCCGGTCAGACGGGTGGTGATCAAGCCCACGCCGTAAATCTGCGCCACCACGTAGGTGAATGAGCACAGAATCGCCGCCAAAATGCCCAGCAAGCGGGGCAGATTGCCGTCGTAGCGCGCACCCAGAAAGTCTGGGATCGTGAACTGACCAAACTTGCGCAAGTAGGGCGCGAGGAACAGCGCCACCAAGCAGTAGCCGCCTGTCCATCCCATGATGAACGCCAAGCCGCCGTAGCCCGTCAGGTAGAGCGTTCCGGCCATACCAATGAAGGACGCTGCCGACATCCAGTCCGCGCCGGTGGCCATGCCGTTGTACATGGCGGGCACGCGACGACCGGCCACGTAGTACTCTGCAGCGTCGTTGGTGCGGCTCATCACCCCAATACCACCATAGAGCAAGACGGTGGCGGCCAGGAAGATGTAGCCAATCCAGTTGCGGGGCAAGCCCATTTGCTCCAGGATGGCCAGCGCAATCACAAAGACCACAAAGCCGCCCGTGTACCAGGCATAAACCTTGTTGAGTTGCTGCTTGAACGCAGTATTGCTCGATGCGGAAAAAATTCCGCCATCGGATTCAGGTGCCATTCCAGCCATCTCAGTCCTCCTCAGCTTCGGCAACGCCGTGTTCGTTGTCGAGCTTGTTCATGTATTGGGCGTAGTACCAGATGATCAAGACGTAAATCACCAAAGAACCCTGAGCGCCCATCCAGAAACTGAAAGGCCATCCAAAGAAGGTGAAGTTGAGATCACGAGCGAAAAAACTGACGACGAACGTCACCACAAACCACACAGCCAAAAGGACGGCGGTGATGTTGAGGTTCTTTCGCCAGTAACGCTCATGCGTTTCGGACAATTGCATGTTTAAGTCTCCTCAGATGCCCCATGGGCTTGGCCTCAGGGCGAAATCACGCCAGCGGGGATGCCCCCTTGCAACGCTGGCGCGTCCAATGTCAGGCTGGTTGAATCCCGGTTTCACGCGCCAGTTCAGCGGCGACTTTGGGTTCAAAACCGCGCAGGTGGCGAATGATCTTCGACACCTCCTCGGTCTCCTGACGCTCCATGTGAACGCGGGCCAGTTGACACCAGCCGTGCGGACTCATGGGTTGCAATTGGGTATTGCGCCGAAAGGCTTCGAGCGCTTGTTCATATTGGTTTTGGGCCATCAAGGCCAGACCGAGGCCGTACCAGGCCCGGTCCAAAGAATCATCCAAGCGCAAGGCTTCGGTAAAGCAGCGCTGGGCTTGGCGGTGCCGCTGGCCCGACTCATGCAGAAAGCCCAGGTTGAACCAATCGCCCGCGCCCGCGCGCCCGCTGGCGGCTAAATCTTCGTAGTCCGCCAGCGCGGCGGGTGTGTCATCAAGCTGGCAATGCAAGAAAGCGCGGCTCGAGAGGGCATGGGCGTCATCGGGTCGGTCGCTCAGGATTTGGTTGAGGTTCTCCAGCGCCGCCTGCTTGAGGCCAAACGCCAGTTGCAGCCACAAAAGGGCCTTGCGAGCCGTGTGTTGTAAATCGCTCATTGGCACCCTTGCATGGCAACGCTGATGCAGTGTTCAATCTTGGCCAGGGTCACGGCAAGGTAGAGCACGCTCAGCATGAAAAAGGCGACCCAGGGCAGGTGGTGCGTCGCCACTTGGCGGGGCGCCATGAACTTGGCCAACCCAACCCAGGGTCGGTTGAGCACTTGAAACAATTGGTAAAAAAGGTTGCTGTCGCGCCGCTGACCCGCCAAAACGAATAACAAGCCTTGGCCGAGCATGGCCAATAGACCGATATACAAAATCAGCTGGAAAACATTCAGAATCTGCAACATGGCTTTTTGACCTAAATCAAATGAATGTGAAAAACCCAAGCTTTGAAGCTCGATGGACTGTCTTCACGCCGCCTTACTGTTTTCTTACTGTAGGGTCATTATTTAACGGTCCCCTCGGGATAGCACCTAGCACGCAAGTCTCACGGCGATGCGTCCGAAAGACAGTGTCATGACGCCAAACCTCAGCCGATTCCATGTGCAGGAGCTGTCGCGGCATTGGCCTTTTTCGGGGCTCTCCAACGCGGATTTAGCGTTATTGGTTAAAAATCTAAAAGAAAATTATTACGAAAAAACGGAAATAGTCATCAAATCTGGCCAGATGGTCCCGCGCTTGGGGTTTCTGCGGCAAGGCCAGATTCGCGGCTTTGCGGCTAACGCGGGGGATTCGCCCAGCTTTGTGCGCGAGGCGGGGGACGTGTTCCCCGTGGGGGCCTTTTGGGGGCAGCGCCCGGTGCGGACAGACTACGTGGCCGCCAGTGATTGCTTTGTCCTTTGGCTAGAAGAGCAGGCCGTGCGCGAGGTGGCCGAGCGTAGCCCCGTGTGGGCTGAGTTTTTGGGCAATGCCGTGCACGCCCAATTGCAAGCCGCCCTCAAACAGCTCCAGAGCACCCAATCGCAATGGTTGCAGCAGCAACAAGCCTTTGAGTCGCCCCTCTCGAGCTTGCCTCGCCGTGAGCCACTCACCCTGAAGCCCGAGGCGAGCGTGCGGGAAGGCCTCGCCATCATGCGGGAAGCCAAAGTTGGCTCGGTATTGATCTGTCGCAGTCTCGCCGCCACGGATCTGCTGGGTATTGTCACGCGCGATGATGTGATCTCGCGCGTGACTTGGGTGGGGCTGGATTTGGCGACCCCCATCGAGACCATCATGACGCGCCCGGTGCAGACACTCACCATCGATCACAGCTTGCACGATGCCGCGGTGCTCATGAGCCAGTCGCGCATTCGGCATATTCCCTTGATTGCTGAGGGCCGCTTACACAGCATTGTTTCCGAGCGCGATCTCTTCACGTTGCAGCGTTTTTCGAGCCGACAAATCAGTGCGCAAATTCGACAGGCCAACGATTTGAAGGCTTTTGAACAAGCCGCGCACGATATCCGAACTTTCGCGCGCATGCTCCTCGGGCAGGGCGTGCAAGCGGCCTCGCTCACCGAGCTGATCAGCCACCTCAACGACGTGCTCACCCAGCAGCTCTTGGCGCATCACGCCCAAAAGGCTGGCCTGGATCTCTCGCGGGCGTGTTGGGTTGCCTTGGGCTCGGAGGGCCGTGGTGAGCAAACCGTGTCGACCGATCAAGACAACGCCTGGATATTGGCAGACGACATGTCAGCCGATGAGCAACAAGCGTTCATCGCCATGGCCGCCCGGGTGAACCAAGATCTCGACGCCTGCGGCTACCCGCTGTGCAAGGGGGGCATCATGGCATCCAACCCCGAATGCGCGCTGACGCTCTCGCAATGGCGCGACCGCTTCCATGCCTGGACGCATCACGCGAGCCCACAAGACTTGCTCAAAGCCTCGGTCTTTTTTGACATGCGTGCGCTGGCCGGTGAGGGCGCCTGGCCTCAACAGCTCTTGGACCAAGCGCTCGCATGGGCCCAATCGCAGCGGCGCTTCATGACCCTCCTCGCGCAAAACCACCTTCAATTCAAAGTGCCCTTGGATTGGCTGGGCGGTTTGCAGGCCGAGGGGGAGGGCGAGGAGGCTCAGATCGATTTGAAGCTCCATGGCACCGCCTTGGCGGTGGACGCGGCCCGCATTCTTTGTCTGGGCAGCGGTGTGCGGGCGTTGAGCACTCGCGAGCGGCTATTAAAGGCTTCGCCCAAACTGGGCATTCCAGACGCCGAGGCGCAATCCTGGGTGGCTGCCTTTGAGCATTTGCAAGTCTGGCGCATGGGGCTGCAACTCGCGGCGCCCGATCCAGCCAATGCAGGGAATCGCTTGGCATTGCAGGGCCTGGCCACTTACCAGCGCCGCGTGTTGCGTGAGTCGTTCAAAACCTTGCAAGGTTTGCAGCAGCGCGTGGAACTGACCTGGGGGCGCTAGCCATGGCACTCTGGGGCGTCAAAGCCAATCCCTCGCGTTGGGTGGTGTTGGATGTGGAGACCACCGGTCTGGACCCCGCGCGCGATCAACTCCTCTCCATTGCAGCGGTGGCCTTGCATCGAGAAGGCGTGCAGTGGGCCCTGTGCGCGGGCGACGCCTTTGAGGTGCGCGTACAGCCTGAGCGCCCCCATGAGCGAGACAAGCACAATGTGTTGGTGCACGGCATTGGCTTTGGCGAGCAAGCCGCAGGCACCGCGCCCGCGCAAGCCCTGCGTGAATTCACGGCGTGGCTCGCGGACTCCCCTTGGATGGGCTACCACGCCCCCTTCGATTGGGCGTTCCTGCGTCGGCAATGCCGAGAAAGTGGGTTCCAGCCGCCCGCCAATCCTTGGCTCGATTTGCGTGACCTCACAGAAGAGATGGGGCTGAACCTTCCCAACCCCAGTCTGGACGATTGCCTCGCCCAGGCCAACATTCAAATGTTCAAACGCCATGACGCCATGGCCGATGCCTGGGCCACGGCCGAGTTGTGGTTGACTCTGTGGCCGCGTTTGCGTGCCAAGGGCTTGAATGAGTGGTCGCAAATTCACCGTGCGGCCCGCCATCGCCGCTGGTTGCATCGCTTGAGCCGTTGAACGCATTCCGGTGCGAACGCACAATCATGGCTTGGGCCAATACCGATCCCGAACCGCCCGCTTGTAGAGTTTGCCCGTGGGGTGGCGTGGCAGGTTCAAGTCGAAGTCGACCGAGCGGGGGCATTTGAAGCTGGCGAGGTGACCGCGGCAGTAATCGATCAAGGCTTGCGCGAGCGCGGGGCCCGCGTCGCTCGCCACCATGGGTTGAACCACGGCTTTGACTTCTTCCCCCAAATCCTCGTTGGGGACACCCACCACCGCGACATCGAGCACTTGTGGGTGGGCGAGGAGTAAATCCTCAATCTCCTGCGGGTAAATGTTCACCCCGCCGGAGATGATCATGAAGGATTTGCGATCGACCAAATACAGATAGCCCTCGGCGTCTAAGCGGCCAATGTCACCCAAGGTGGTCCAGCCGCGCGGGTGAGTGGCCTGCGCGGTGCGCTCGGGATCGCGGTGGTAGGAGAACTGCGGCCCATCGCTGAAGTAAACGAGGCCGGCCTCGCCAACGGGCAACTCCTCACCCTGGTCGTCGCAGATGTGCAAAACCCCTTGCGTGGCGCGCCCCACCGAGCCGCGATGCAAAAGCCACTCCTGAGCAGTGATGCAACAAAACCCGTTGTTCTCCGTGCCGGCGTAGTATTCGATGAGGATCGGGCCCCACCAGTCGAGCATTTTTTCTTTCACATCCACCGGGCAGGGGGCGGCAGCGTGCACGGCCACCCGCAAGCTGCTCACATCCACGCTTTGGCGGACGGCCTCCGGCAGTTTGAGCATGCGCACAAACATCGTGGGCACCCACTGGGCGTGCGTGATGCGTTGGGCCTCAATGATTTGCAAGGCCCGCAGGGCGTCAAAGCTCTCCATCACATGAACCGTGCCGCCGAGCTTGATGACGGTCATGCTATGGCGCAAAGGCGCCGCATGGTAGAGCGGGGCGGGGGAGAGGTAGCGGCAGTCGGGGCCGTAGGAAAAGAGGGGGCCCAGCAGGTTCACGAGCATCGTGGGGTGTCCGGGCGGGGTATCGGGGCGTGGCCACTTCACGCCTTTGGGCCGGCCAGTGGTGCCCGATGAATACAGCATATCCAGGCCTTGCGCACCATCGGCAATGGGCGCGGTTGGGGCCGCATCCACGCGCGCGTTCCAGGACTCGTGGGCATGGGGAGTCTCACCCACCACAAAAAAAGCCAATGGGTCGGCAAAGGTCTCGCGCAAGGCGCTGACCAGTTCAGGCAATTCGGCAGAGACCAGCAACAAGCGTGCGCCGCAATCGCGCACGATGTAGCGAATCTCGTCAACCGTCAGCCGCGAGTTCAAGGTGCTGTAGTAGACCCCCGCCCGATCCATGCCGAAACAGGCCTCTAAAAAGCGGCGCTCGTTTTTCAGAACCATGGCCACGTGGTCGCCCGACTGAATGCCCAGGGCGCGCAAGACCTGGGCCACTTGGTTGGCGCGTTCGTCGAGTTGGCGAAAGCTCACCTGCTCACCGCTTTCGCACATTGCAAAAGCGATCTTCTCGGGTTGAGCCTCAATGCCGGGGAGGGGAAAGAGCATGGCTGCGGCGTGGGAGAGGAATCAAGGGGCGTTTGAGGGACGGTTGAATTGGCGCGCCACGCGCTCGAGCAACATTTCCGTGGCGCCGTCGGTGAAGGTCGCAGCTTGCACCGCCTGGAGGTGGCGCGTGAAGGGGTGATGTGCGTGCAGTCCTTCGGCTCCCATCGCGTGAAGGAGTTTGGCAATGTGGGTTTGCGCCATGCCGGTGGCAAAGATCTTGGCTTGCGCGGCCGAGACTTGGGCGTCGGCTTCAGCGTCGATGTGCGCCGCCGCTTGTCCCACCAGTAGCCGGGCCGCCGCCAAATCCACCGAGGCCTGGGCCAACGCCCAGCGCCAACCCTGATGCCCCATCAACGGTTTGCCAAAGGTGTGTCGGCTTTGACCATATTCGGCGGCGATTTGCAAACACGACTCCACCATGCCACAGCACATGGCCGCCACGTAGGTGCGCGCGCCGTTGATGGCGTGCAGAATGTCTTTGAAGGCCTCACCCGGTGGCGAGACCACGGCCTCCGCTGGGCAGACATAGCCTTCGAGCCGAAAACCACCCACGCCCAGGGTGGGAACAGTGCCAAGCGGTTGCTCGGACACCCGGTGAAAGCCCGGGCGCTGCGCTTCGACCAAAAAAGCCCCAATGCCCGCAGCCCCGCGTTGGGGGTCGGTCTGGGCATAGACCACCACCAGATCGGCATAGCAGGCGTTGATGATCCAGGTTTTCTGGCCATCGAGTTGCCAGCCTGCGGCGGTGCGGGTGGCGCGTGTTTGAATGGCCGCGAAATCCGAACCTGCCTCGGGCTCGGTGAGCGCGGTGCAAGCCACCCGCTCCCCGGAGACGATGGCGCGCACCCATGGCGCGGCAGTGCTTTGGGGCCAAAGCCGGGCGAGTTGCTCCGCCACATTATGGGTATTGAGCACGGCCATGGCGCTGCCAAAGTCCACCTGGGCGAGTGCCTCGCCCAGCGCAAGTTTGGCCGAGAAAGGCAGGCCCAAGCCACCGAGTGCTTGGGGCACTTGCACGCCCAAGAAACCGTGCGCCGCTGCTGAGGCGATGCGTTGCCGCAAGACCGTCGCAGAGGGGGCAGGGTCGTTCACGCCGGGCTCGACCTCGGCGCGCGACCAAGCCCTTGCTCGCGCCGTCAAGTCGGTCACGCGCGCAGCCCCCATTTCTTGGCCAGAGCGGCAAGGGCACGACTGACCATGGGGACGAGGCCATGGGGCAAGAAGATGGTGGCGATCACCAAAATCAAGCCGTAGGTGATGAGCCGGTAGCTGTCAGCAATGCGCAGGTACTCGGGCAAGAACACCACGGCAAAGGAGCCCACGATGGGGCCTGTCAGCGTTCCGCTGCCACCCAGGATCACCGCCAAGATGGCGTTGAGGGATTGGTCCACGCCAAAGGGCTCCGGATTGAGAAAGCCGATGTAATGCGCGTACAAGCCACCGGCCAAGCCCGCGAGGCTCGCGCTCACGATGAAGGCAAAGAGCTTGTAGCGCCAAGTCTCCACGCCCACCGCCTCTGAGAGGGTTTCATTCTGGCGAATCGACAACAGCACCCGCCCCACCCGCGAGTACAGGATCAAGGCCGAGAGCAACACCGAGAGCGCGGCCATGGCGAGCACCAGGTAGTAATAGTAGATGTTGCTGCGACCCTCGAAACTCACCACGGTCTCGCCAAAGCGCAGCTCGGAAGGGCGGGGCACGTTGGGAATGCCTGCCTCGCCCCCGGTCAGGGAGCTGTAGGTGAGCAAGACGGTGAAGATCACCATGTTGTAGGCCAAGGTCACGATGGCAAAGTAGTGCCCTTTGACGCGCAGGCTCGGATAGCCCACAAAAATGGCAATAAAGCCGGTGAACAAGGGCGCCATCCAAATCGTGCTCCACACCGGCCAGCCCAGTTTGGTCGAGAGCAGCGTGGAGACATAAGCGCCAACGCCCATGAAGCCGGCTTGGGCAATCGAGACATAGCCCGTGAAGCCCTGAATCAGGTTTTGCCCTTGCGCCATGACCACCCAGATGAGCGCGAGGATGATCAAGTGCATGAAATACGGAACCTTCACGAACGCGGGGAGAAACAGGGCGCAAACGCCCAAGATCAACGTCCACCAAGTCCCAGGCATGCGAAACAAATTCATCGCTGTTTCCCCAACAAGCCCTCAGGCCTGAAGAGCAGAACCACAATCATCACGAAAAAGGCGATCACGTCTTTGTAGGCAGAGGAAATGAACCCTGCGGCCATGGCCTCGCTCACCCCCAGAATCACGCCGCCCACAATGGCGCCGGGAATGGATCCCAAGCCCCCCAAAATCAACACGGCAAAGCCCTTGACGGCCAGGCCTTCGCCCACGCCGGGCGCAATGGCCAGCAAAGCCCCTACCAGCGCGCCGGCGGAAACCCCCAGTGCCGAGGAAATGCCAAAGACCACCACCGAGACCCGATCCACATTCACGCCCATGAGCACGGCGGCGGGGCGGTTTTGCGCCACCGCACGAATGGACTTGCCGGTTTTGGTTTTGCTGATGAGCAGCGCAATGATGCTGATGAGCACCAAGGCCGTGAGGATCACGATCAGGCGCAACTCAGAGACGGCAATTCCCGCCAGGTTGAACACATCGCGATAGGTCGTGGGAATGACCACTTGGTCCGCCCCAAAGATCAGCAAGTTGCCGCCCTCGAGCATCATGGTCAAACCCAGCGCGATGATGAACGCATTGATGTGCGGCGCGTCGCGCACTGGACGATAGGCCAACCGCTCAATCAAGAGTCCAAGCAAGGCCCCCGCCACCATGGCCACCAGCATGGCGGCAAAGAAGTGCAGCCCCAGGCGTTCGACCATGAGGAAGGTCAGATAGCCCCCCGACATGGCCAGGGAACCGTGCGCAAAGTGGGCGATGCCCAGGATGCCGAAAACCACCGTCAAGCCCAGGGCAATCAAGGTATAGACGGCCCCAATGGCCAGGCCATTGAGGGCTTGCTGAAGGATTTCGGTCATGCGCGATTCACCTGTCTCTCAACCGGGCTGAGCCTTACTTGCGCAGGCTGCGCAAGTAGTCGGAGTAGGTCTTGGTGTCCGAAGGGAGGTCAGAGACGTAAACCCACTTGCCCTTTTGCCATTGGAAAGCGCCATTGGAGGTGTAAGCCTGGCCGTTGACATCGAACATGGTGCCGCCGGTGGGCAAATACTTCATGACGACTTCCTTGGGAACGGGGAGCTTGCGAATTTCAGCAATCACCTTGGCGGTGTTCTCAGCCCCGCCCGCTTGCTCGATGGCGTTCTTGAGCACATACACCTGATCATAGGCGTAGGGTGAGCTTGGCGAGGGCGCGGCGCCAAACTTTTGCGTGTAGTTGGCCACGTAGGTCTTGGCATTGGCATCCAGGGCTTCCACGGTCAGCTCGGTGGGGCGCAAATCCCACACGCCTTCCATTTGTTCGCTGGTGGCCACGCGCAGGAACTGCTCCTCGCTGCCGCTGGTGAAGCCGTAGCGTGGAATTTTCATGCCGAGCTCGGTGGCTTGGCGATACACAAAGGCGGCCGGCTCCACGTAGCCCAGCACCAACAGGGCGTCGGGGTTGAGCGCGCGCACCTTGGTGAGCTGTGGCGTCATGTCGCGGTCACGCAGGCCAAAGGTCTCTTTGGCGATGATCTTGCCCCCCGCTTTATTGAGCTCGCGTTCAAAGGCGTCGAGGTATTGGGTGTAGAAGGATACATCGAGCGAGCCGATCACAGCAATGTTGCGTGCGCCGCGCTTGGCCACAAAAGTGCCCGCAGCCGCGCCCGTGAAATCTGCGGGAGGGCGGGTCCGGAACAGGTTGGGGGTTCCCGCCGCGGTAATGGCGCGCTCGGCCGCATTACCCACCAGCATCACCACGTCTTCTTTGGCGATGAAGGAGGCCACCGCGCTGGTCGAGCCGGAGCAGCAAAAACCGAGCAGGTATTTCACGTTGTCTCGGTCGATGAGTTTGCGCACGCTGTTGGTGGCCTCGGTTGGGTTGGCCTTGTCGTCGTTGCGAATCACCTTGAGGCGGTAGGTGTCCCCGCCGGCCTTGATCCCACCTCTGGCATTGATCTCGTCAGCCGCCATTTGCACCGCGTTGGCTTGGGGCAGGCCATAAACCGCGCCCGGTCCGGTCAAGGCGTCGTTCACGCCCAGCACGAGTTCCTTGTCGGCGGCCAGGGCGGTGGCGGCCAAGCCGCCGCTGAGCAGCGCGGCCAACACAGTTCGGGTGAGTCGATGGGTTTGAGTCTTCATGGTGTGTCTCCTGGATAAAGTCGTTGTTGGGGGATGGGCATGGCAGGGTCGTTAAGTTCAGTAGCCGAGGTAAGCCTTGCTCACCTCCGGGTGGTTTTGCAGTTCCGCGCCCGTGCCTTGCAGCACAATTTCGCCGGCTTCGAACACATACGCCCGATCCGAGAGCCGCAGCGCCATGGCGGCGCTTTGCTCGACGAGCAAAATGGTCGTGCCCATGGCTTTGATGCGCGCGAGGGTTTCTTCCACCTCTTGCACGATCTTGGGCGCAAGCCCGAGCGAGGGTTCGTCAAAAATGCACAAGCGCGGCCGCGACATGAGCGCGCGCGCGATGGCCAACATCTCTTGCTCGCCGCCCGAGAGGGTGCCCGCTTGTTGGCGAATACGCTGGCGCAGCACGGGAAAGAGATCGAGCATTTGCTCGATATCCGAGGCTTGCTCGGCGTCGTGCCGGGTGTGCGCCCCCATCTCCAAATTCTCCAGCACCGACATCTCGGGGAAGACTTGCCGCCCTTCAGGGCACATGGTGATACCGCGCCGCACGATGGCGTGGCCACTCAGGCCGTTGATGCGCTGACCCTCAAAAGTGATGCTGCCCGCCGTGATGGGAATCAGCCCGCAAATGCACTTGAGCAGCGTGCTTTTTCCCGCGCCATTGGCGCCGACCAAGGCCACACACTCGGAGGCGTTGACATGCAAGCTCACCCCGTGCAACACCTCTACCTTGCCGTAGCCCGCGTGAACCTGTTCAATTTGCAGCATCAGTGTTGACTCCCTAAATAGGCGTCGATCACCGCCGGATTGGTACGGATGGCTTCGGGGCTGCCCTCGGCAATTTTTTCACCGAAATTGAGCACCACGATCCGCTCGCAAACTTCCATGATCAGCCCCATGTGGTGTTCGATCACCAACACGGCCACACCCCGCGCGCGGATGTTGAAGATGAGCTGCGACAAAGCCTTGCGTTCAATGGCCACCATGCCCGCTGCGGGTTCGTCCAACAAAATGAGTTTGGGGTCGCTCGCCAAGGCCGTGGCGATCATCAGGAGGCGTTGCTGGGCGGATGAGAGGGACGCCACTGGCGCGTGGGAGAGCTCGCCCAGACCGACAAATTCCGCGAGTTCCAAGGCTTTTTGGCGTTGCGCGTGTTCCTCTTGTCGCGCCGCAGCGAATCGCAAAATGCTCGAGAGCGGTGAGGCGTTAAACGCGCTGTGACAAGCGGTAAGCACGTGTTCGACCACACTGAACTCCGGAAAGAGCGTTGTGGTCTGGAAGGTGCGCGCCAAACCCAGGGGCACACGCTGGCTGATCCCCAAGCCATTGACGGGGGCTCCGCGAAAGTGGATGGTGCCGCTCGTGACCGGCAGGGTGCCAGAGATCAGGTTCACGGAGGTGGACTTGCCTGAACCGTTGGGCCCGATCAAGCCCAAAATCTCGCCCGCATGGAGCTGGAAGGACAGATTTTTGACCGCTTGAACGCCGCCAAACGTCTTGGCAACCCCTTGGAGAACCAGCAGCGGCTCAGCCACAAAAAACCTCAAAACGCTCGCCTGAGCGGGGGAGAAGACCAAAATCTGCCTGTAAATTCATGGCCTTAGTTTTTCAGTAGACCGGTCGTCTCGAAATAGGGAATAACCCCGAATTCGAAAATTCTTCACACGGCCACGCGCTCGAAGAACAAATCCACGAAGTGGTCGACGGGTTCGGCGCTGCGCATGAGTTTGGAGCGCAAGATGGCGCCCTCCCAACCCAGCCAGAAGAAGCGGGAGAGGGCGCGAGGGTCGTTGTTGGGGGCGATTTCACCGACCTCAATGGCGCGTTGCAAACATTGGGTGAGCATGTCTTCCCAAGACTGCAACACGGCTTCGAGTTGGGTGCGAAAGGTGTCGCTCACGTTGGCGAGTTCTTGGCCCATGTTGCCCACCAAGCAGCCGCGGCGAAATTCAAATCGGATCAGACCTTCTTTGGAGATCTCCACAAACTGGCGCAGCCGTGCCAGTGGGGTTTGACTCTCGTTTTGGAAAATACCGCCCATTTTCTTGGTGTAGTAATCGACGTAGTTCTCGATCACCGCGGTGCCAAAGTCGTCCTTGCTTTTGAAGAAGTGGTAGAACGAGCCTTTGGGCACGCCCACGCGGTTGAGCACTTCTTCAATACTGGTGGTGCGAAACCCTTGTTCGGTGAGGAGTTCGATGCCGCAGCGGATCAAGGCTTCCCGCGTGTTCATGCGGTCGGTCGCGCGTTCACCGTGCTTGCGCACAACCCGTTGCAGGCCAACGCCTGGGGGTCGGGAATGGGCGGAAGCGGGAGATCGAGAAAGAGTCATGCGTTCATACTAGCCGCACAAAAATGTCAGCTCAATGCGGAATCACCCTGAATGCAGGTCGCCCGTCACGCCACAGCCCTGCAGAAGGCGTGGCGGAAGGATGTGGGGATGGACGTGACGGCGCCCGCCGCCCGACTTCGACGCCAGCGAACCGACCGGTTTGAGCGGCGGGTCAGGTGTGCCAGCGCCCCTGATAGCTGATTTGGCTCAGCGGGTGACGCCCGTTTGGCGCTTCGCGCGCTTGCAACTCGGCGGGCAAGGCCTCTTTGGGACCCTGCTTGCCAATGGCCACCACGCATTCGAGCGCGAACTCGGCGGGGGCGCCAATGGCCTGACGCAGTTTGTCCGGATCAAAGCCGGCCATCGCATGACACACGTACCCGCTGTGCAGCGCTTGCAGGGCCATGTGGGCCCACGCGGCACCGGCATCAAAAGAATGCCACCGGTTGGGGGTGCGCTCGGTTTTGCCCGGCAAGACCATGGCTTCATCCGATGCGATCGCCACCAGTGCGGACGCATGACGGGCCCAGCTTTGGTTCATGGGGTTCAAGGCATTGAACAAGGGCGCCCACTCTGGCGTGTCACGGTGCGCGTAAACAAAACGCCAAGGCTGGGCGTTGTAGGCCGAAGGGGCCCAGCGTGCGGCCTCCAGAATGCTGAGCAAGGTCTCAGCCGGCATGGGCTCCGCCAACATCGATCGTGGCGACCAACGCTGGGTGAACATGGCATGGATGGCGTGTTCTGGGTTTCGCATGGGCTTTTGGAAGAAGATCAGGTTGAGAGAAAAAAGGTCATCATACCCATCGATCGAGGGGCGCGCGGTCTTTGTGAATGCGCGCTTTGCGCGGGGTGATGCCGCTTATTTGCGCCGAGCGTGCACATCGAGTCGATCCAGGTTCGCTTTGGTGTCCTGAATCTCCAACATGATCAATCGCTTGAGCTCCAGGAGCGCTTCATGGTGGGTCGCGTAATTTTCGAGCAGCAGGTAAGTGCCTTCGTCCATGCTCGAGAGCTCGCGGTGCGCCACGACTTCGTAGCGATTCTTGCGCTCGATCACATACCAAGAGTTGTCGAATTCCATGCTTCGCTCCTTGGGCCTATTCGCTGGCCAGTAAATTGAATGATTTAAAAGCCTTCAACAAGTTCTCACGCCGGTCCGCGCCCACAGGCGAGAGGGGCGGGCGCACGCGTTCCCAGTCGGCTACTCGGTAATAAGTGGATAAGAAAAGTTTGAAGGTTTGAATCATGCCGAAGTCGGCTTGGATTTTTTGCAACTCCAGCACGCGTTCATCGGGGGTGCGCACCTTCAAGCCGGGGACTTGATGGCCTTGCGTGGAGGTGTCCTGCGCCACGATATGCGCCACGGTTTTGGGCAGCAGATTGGCGTAGGCGGAGATGCAGCCGCTGGGTTTGATTTGCGTGAGGTTGGGTTCGTGCGACGTGCTCACGCTCAAGCGCTTGCCAAATGAGCGCATCAAGGCGAGGGTGTGGTCAACGCGCGGGTCTTGGTCCACGATACCCACCAAAGTCTCGGGATAGGCCTGCACCAATTCGGCAATCGAGGCATCAGGCAAATCGCCTGCCTTGCTCATCTGGCCGGTCTGGTGAATCATCAGTTGCCAATCGGTTTGGGGGACCGATTGGAGCAGGTGCGCAAAGTAATCCCGCACACCCGAGCCACTGGTGTTCACATAGTAAGCCGGTGGCGTGACCAAGAAGCGGCGCACTTGGAGCGCGCAAGCTTTTTTCACGATCGCGGCAGCTTCGGTGAGCGAAGAGGTCTGCACGCCCAGCATGAGGTTCTCAGGCTCCATCCCGTGCTCGAGCACAGCCTGGAGTACGGCCAATTTTTCCTCGGTCGAAAAGGACGCCCCCTCTCCCGCGTGCCCAAACAAGACGAAACGGTGGGCACCCCGGGCGGACAAATTGCGCAAATGGGCATACAGGCGATCGGCATCGGCGCGGAGATCGCTCTGCAGTGGCGTCAAAGTGTCTACCCAGACACCCCTCAACGCCGGTTGCGGGGAAAGTTCCATGACAAGGTTAAAACCGGTTATTAACGCCGGTTTTTAACACAATCCCTTACGGGTGACAACGTATGATGAGCATTTTGTCATCGAACAACAAAAAAGAGGGCACCGCACGATCGCCGAGGATCGGCGCCAAGCCCTGCGCGTTTGCTCGGGAGTGGGCGCGCGCCCAGCCGACTTAGCGCCCGCCTTCTCCCACCAGCGCATAGGGTGCCCAATACGTGGGGTGCGAGAACTTGCCCATTTTCATGACCTCGAGCATGGCGTGGCGAACCGCCTCGGAGCGCCTGAGCGTGGGGTCTTTTTTGTAGGCGGTGAAGGCCTGGGTCGTGAGCAGCATGGCGCTCTCGGACTCGACCGACCAGTGGGTCACGAGCAGGCTGCGGCTGCCGGCAAAAAAGAAGCCCCGGGCCAATCCACTCAAGGCTTCTTCCGCGCGACCATCGTCGCCCGCCGTGTTGCAGGCCGAGAGCACCACCCAATCTGCATTGAGTTTCAGACTCAGCACATCGTCGAGCGTGAGCAGCGGCGAGTCGTTCGGATTGGGATTGGCCGCCATGGCCAGGGCCGGCTGATTCAAATTGGGCAGGTCGCCCGCCAAGAGCCCGTGTGTGGCGAACACCAGAACCTGTTTGCGTCGCAGGAGTCCCGATTGGTTGCTCTCCAGCACGGATTTTCGGGTGGCCTTGGTGCCCAAGATCAAGTCCTGTTCAGCGTTGCCGTTGAGAATTTTGGCGAGTTGCAAAACCTCATCACGCGTCTCGGGCAAGGGGGGAATCTGTTGGTAAACCGAGTCGAATTCTTGCAAAGGGCCATCCAGGGCCCCCAGCGACTGCGTGCTGCGCAGCTTGTTGACGTTGCGCGTACCGCCCTGGACATCGGCAGCGGCCAGCTTCAAATTGAAGACGGGGTCTCCCCAAGCGATCATCGGCTGCTCGGTCAGGTTGACCTTGCCCAAGCGCTTGAGCGACATCCAACCGTTGGCCGTAGGTACGCTGCTGATGGCCACGTCCTTGATGAGCCAAGCCATTTTTTCAATCTCTTTGTCTTTGCGTGGGTCGCGCAGCAGCACCGCGATGGGAAATTTCGCCAAGGACCCTGAGGTCGCCACGATCAGGTGACGCTTGCCCTCAAGCATGCGCTCTTGGGGGGCAATGACGCCTTTATAGATCTGATAGGCCGCATCGGCATCGAATGCGGGTGCACGCGCGCCGAGTTCAGCCACATCCAGCGTCTTGCGCAACCGTGCCACGAGTTGCTCGGTTCCCTTGTGGTCCAGCTCCCAGCGGTGAAATCCGACTTGCCCCTGGGCATCGATCGCCCAAACATAGGTTCGGCTGGAGACCGAGACGGCCGAGATGAACAGCTCATCGGGCTTGAGCTGCTTGGCAATGTCCTTGGTGGTGGGCGCCTTGGGTTGCAGGAGGGCAAAGTATTCGGGGTAGCTCTTTTGAATTTGTTCCTTGAAACTTTTGCGAAGTTTTTCCAGCTCAATGAGGCGGTTGCGCATTTGGGCCAAGACTTGGGGGTTGCGTTTGGGCTCGCCCTCAATGCCTTGGCTCGTCATGTAACTCATGAGGGCGGAAATCTCGTTCTTCGCATCCTGGTCTTGCCGCACGACATCCGATAGGCCGGGCACGTTGACACTCGAGCGCACAGCCGCGTCGCTCAGGGCCTGCTGCACGGAAGAGGAGTTGAGGTGGTCGGCCATTTGGAAAATGAGCTCGGCGTCCTGTGCATTTGTGGCAGCGGTCTCCGAGAGCAATTCAATGTAGCTCTGAAAGATGGTCTTCTTGAGTTGGCGGCGATAGGCGTCTTCGGCAAAATCACCCGTGATCGCATCGGGCGAGGTGATGTTTTGAAAGGCCAGCTCAAATTCGTGTCTTGCCTTGTCTTTTTCACCGAGCTTGTAGAGGGTTTGCGCATACATGCCCCGCGTGAATGCGGTGAAGTAGTGGCTCGGCCCGTAATTCTCTTCATGCCATTTGAGCGTGAGCTCG
>VEQC01000181.1 GCA_018883455.1 Limnohabitans sp.
TTGCCAACCGGCGCCATGCTCAATCAAGGTGTCGAGCCCCGTCACCCCTAAATCGGCTCCACCATATTGCACATAGGTGGGCACATCGCTCGCGCGCACCAGCACCACGCGCACCTCGGGTTGGTTGGTGGGCAAAATCAGCTTGCGCGAGGTTTCTGGATCTTCCAGCACCTCAATGCCGGCCGCCTTGAGCAGGGGCAGGGTTTCGTTGAAGATGCGCCCTTTAGACAGCGCCAGCGTGAGTGTGCGGTTCATTTCACCCTTTCGATGTCGGCACCGATGGCGCGCAACTTGGCTTCCATCTTGTCATAACCCCGGTCCAAATGGTAGATGCGGTCGACAATCGTTTCGCCCTCGGCCACCAAGCCGGCAATCACCAGGGAAGCCGATGCGCGCAAATCCGTGGCCATGACGGTCGCCCCGGAGAGTTGCGGCACCCCCTCGATCACGGCCACCTTGCCATCGATCTGGATGTGAGCCCCCAGGCGCACCAACTCATTGACGTGCATGAAGCGGTTCTCAAAAATCGTTTCGGTGACCTTGGCATTGCCCTTGGCAATGCAATTGAGGGCCATGAATTGCGCCTGCATGTCGGTGGGAAAACCGGGGTACTCCGTGGTGCGAAAGGTTTGCGCCTTTAAGTGTGCGTACGCCGGCGCAGGGGCCTGCACGTGAATACCTTGATCATGCGCTTGAATGGCGACTCCGGCATCGCGCAACTTGTCGATCACGGCGTCAAGGTGATCGGCTCGGGCGTGGCGTAGAAACACCGATCCGCCCGTGGCGGCCACGGCGCAGAGGAAGGTGCCGGCCTCAATGCGGTCGGCCACCACTTTGTGCGTTGCGCCATGCAGGCGCTCCACACCCTGAATATGAATGCGGCTGGTGCCGTGCCCCTCGATGCGCGCGCCCATGGCAATGAGCATCTCGGCCAGATCGGCAATCTCGGGCTCCTGGGCCGCGTTCTCGAGCACCGTCTCGCCCTCGGCCAACGCTGCAGCCATGAGGAAGTTTTCCGTGCCCGTGACCGTCACCATGTCGGTGGCGATGCGTGCGCCATGCAGGCGCTTGAGTCCGGATTTCAGGCTGGCGAGCATGTAGCCATGTTCCACATGGATTTCGGCCCCCATGGCCTGCAACCCTTTGATGTGTTGGTCCACCGGACGTGAACCGATCGCACACCCCCCGGGTAGGGATACCTTGGCGCGACCCAAACGCGCGACCAAGGGTCCGAGCGCCAAGACCGAGGCCCGCATGGTCTTGACCAACTCGTAGGGTGCTTCGGGGTTGTGAAGGTCTTGGGCGGTGAGGCGCACCTCACCGTCATCGGTTGGCTCGACCACCACCCCCATGTTGCGAATGAGTTTGAGCATGGTGCTCACATCCTGCAACCGAGGGACGTTGTGCAAATGCACGGTCTCGGCCGTCAGCAAGGCGGCACAGAGCTCAGGCAGGGCTGCGTTTTTGGCGCCAGAGACCAGCACCTCGCCATTGAGCGGACGCCCCCCGCGAATGCGCAGTTTGTCCATATCAGGCTTTCGCAGCGGACGCGCCGCCTTGGGCCAGCCACTCGGCCGGGGTATAGGTTTTCATCGACAAGGCGTGCACCTCATCGGTGTGCATGCGCTGACCCAGCGTGGCATACACCCGTTGGTGGCGCTGAATCAAGCGCTTGCCTTCGAACTCGGCAGAAACCAGCGTGGCAAACCAATGCCGACCATCCCCCTCGACTTCGAGGTGTTCGCAAGGCAGTCCTGCGGCAATGAGGGCTTGAAGTTCTTGGGCGGTCATGGGGTCAACCTCTGATTTTGAAACCGATGCGCAGCAAGTGCAGGGCAAGCGCCGACACCAAGAGCAACGCAGCCGAGACGATGCCCAGGCTCAGCCAGGGTGAGACATCACTTTGGCCAAAGAAGCCGTAGCGGAAACCATCAATCATGTAAAAGAAAGGATTGAGGTGACTCACCCCGAGCCAAAAACTGGGCAGGGAATGGATGGAATAGAACACGCCGCTGAGAAAGGTCATGGGCATGATGATGAAATTTTGAAACGCCGCCATTTGGTCGAACTTGTCGGCCCACAGGCCCGCGATGAGGCCGAGCGCTCCCAGCATGCCCGCACCGGCCAACGCAAACACCAACGCCCACAAAGGGTGCTGCGGCAGTAAATTCAAATGCAAGACGGGTGACTGCCAAACGAATAAGGCCGTGGCCACCCAGACGCCAAAGCCCACCAAGATGCCGCGCATCACAGCCGATAGGGTGTAAGCCCAGAACCAACTCCAGTGCGAGAGCGGGGTGAGCAACAAAAACACCAGGTTGCCCATGATCTTGCTCTGGATGAGCGAGGATGAACTGTTGGCAAAAGCGTTTTGCAACACGCTCATCATCACCAGGCCTGGCACTAGGAAAGCGGTGTAGGGAACGCCGTCGAACACCTCCACCCGGTCTTCCAGTACGTGCCCAAAAATCAGCAAGTACAACACCGAGGTGAGTACGGGTGCGGCGATGGTTTGGAAGCTCACCTTCCAAAAGCGCAGCACTTCCTTCATGAACAACGCTTGCCAGCCCTTCATACGGCCTCCCCCGTCACGCGCCCGGCCATGACGTCTAGGAACACATCCTCGAGGTCCGCTTTGCGAATTTCCACGTCTTCGGCCACCAAACCCGCTTGGCGAAGGCTGGCGAGATGGCTCTCAATTTCAGCGGCATCGTGGGCGGGTAGCTGCACGATGCGCCCCGTCACGCGGGCCTTGGCCGCCAAACTCGCGGGCAGCGGCACGTCGAGTTTGAAGCGCAACACATTGCTCGAGGCCGACTGCAGGAGGTGGCTCGTGCGATCGAGCGCCACCACCTGGCCTTGTTTGAGCATGGCGATGCGCCCGCACAAGGCCTCCGCCTCTTCCAAGTAGTGCGTGGTCAGTAAAACGGTGTGGCCCTTCTGGTTGAGCTTGGCGATGAATTGCCAGAGGGTTTGGCGCAATTCCACATCCACCCCCGCCGTGGGTTCATCGAGAACGATGACCGGGGGTTTGTGCACCAACGCCTGCGCCACGAGCACCCGCCGCTTCATGCCACCCGAGAGTTGGCGCATGTTGTGGTGAGCCTTGTCGGCCAACCCCAGGCTCTCAAGCAGTTCGTCAATCCAGTCATCGTTGTCGGTCACGCCAAAATAGCCCGACTGAAAGCGCAAGGCCTCGCGCACGTTGAAGAAGGGGTCAAAAACCAGTTCCTGAGGCACCACCCCGAGTTGACGTCGGGCTTGGCCGGGGTCCGTGGCCACGTCGTGCCCCATGACCGTGACGCGGCCCTCCGTGGCTTTTTGCAACCCCGCCAAAATGCTGATCAGCGTGGTCTTGCCCGCCCCGTTGGGGCCGAGCAAGCCGAAGAACTCGCCTTCTTCGATGTCAAAGCGCACCTGCGCCAGCGCCCGAAAAGGGCCCCGGGGGGTGTTGAACTGTTTGGAAACGGATTGGAATGAGATAGCAGACATGGGCAACCCGTCATTTTAGGCCTTCCGCCGGAAGGCCCCGGGTCAGGCCAGCAACTCGGAGAGGCCGTAGACCTCGACCAGGGAGCGTAAACGCGGCGGCATGCCCGCCACGGCTAGCCTTCGGCCCCGCGCCAGGGCCGCGCGCTGGCAAGCCAAAAGTACTGCCAGCACGGACGAATCAAAGCGCTGGAGGGCTTGGGCATCGATCACTGGGGCGTCAGCCGCCCGCTCAATACTCGCCAGCAGCGGGCCCAGCACAGCGGACGCGTTGGCGTGCACGATTTGCGCGGGCAAGGCCAGACTCATTTGCTGTCCGCCTTGCGGTTGGACTGGTTGCGCTCGGTCAAGGTGGTGATGAGCCCATCCACGCCCCGCGCATTGATTTCCTGGGCAAACTGATTGCGGTAGTTGTCGATGAGCCAAATCCCCATCACGTTGAAGTTGTAGATGCGCCAGCCCATGGGCGCGTCGGCTGCCCGCTCGACCCGGTAATCGAGTTGCACCGGCTCACCCCGGCCCACGATTTCAGAGCGCACCAAGACCTCTTTGTCATCTGCGGCGGCTCGCGCTGGCTTGACCACGATGCTCAATTCATTGGCCTGGCGCAAGGCGCCGGTGTATGTGCGCATGAGCAGGGTTTTGAATTCCTCTTGGAGACGCTTTTGCTGCTCGGGGTTGGCTTGACGCCAGCCCGGGCCCACAGCCGAAGCGGTCATGCGCTGAAAGTTCAGGTGCGGCATGACCCGCTGATCGACCAAGGCCGCCACTTTGGCGGGATCCCCGGACTGGAGGGATTTGTCTTTTTTGATGGTGTCGAGCAAATCCGCCGACAACCTTCGAATGAAGGCATCGGGTGCCTCTGGTGCCCCCTGCGCGAACACAGCTGGCGAGAGGGCCGCACCGAAGGCCAAGGCCAGCACGGTACGCCGACAAACAAAAGTCCGATCGATCATTTTTTGATCATGAAAAAACGCATACCAGATTGTAGGGCGCCATCATCCTGCAAACCCGGCACGGGGTCTTTGCCTGGCACGTCCTCGCTGTCAGGCGGGTTGCCGTCCCAAATCAGGTTGCGCCGCAATTGCAAATAGGCGTCGCGCGTGAAGGTGTATTTGTCGAGTGAGGCCTCATCAATCACGCGCACAGCACCGAGTAGGCTCGCGCGCCGCTCCACCACGCGCCAAACAGGCAGGACGGTGCGGGCGTCCCCGTCGGCAAGCTCGAGCATCGGGTCGCGCGAGGTTTCAATGAAGAAGCTCGTTCCGTCCCGAAGTGTGGAAGGGCCAAAAATGGGCATCACCACGTACGGGCCGCTCCCCACCCCCCAATAGCCCAAGGTTTGGCCCAGGTCCTCCGGGTGACGCTTGAGACCCATGGCGGTGGCGACATCGAACAGGCCATAAATCCCCAGCGTGGAATTCACCACCACGCGCAAGGTCATCTCGGCCGTATTGCGGCCCTTGAGTTGCAACAAATTGTTGGCGGTTGACCAAACATCCCCCAAATTATTGAAAAAATTACGCGCGCCGCGGCGCACCACGGTGGGGGTGTATTCTTGGTAACCCCTGGCCACAGGAGCCAAAACCGCCTGATCCAGACTGTCGTTGAAACGAAAGACGGCCCGGTTGAAGGGCTCCCAGGGGTCGGTCTGCGTCTGGAGCGCTTGG
>VEQC01000182.1 GCA_018883455.1 Limnohabitans sp.
GCCACCGCCGCAGGCCCATACACTTCGGTCAAGCCGTAGACGTGTGTGATGTGAAAACCAATTTTGGCCATGCCCTCGATCATGGCCGCGGGCGGCGCGGCACCCGCCACCATGCCCCGCACCTGCCAGTCGATGCCCTCGCGCAGTGGCGCCGGTGCGTTGTAAATCAGGCTGTGCACGATGGGTGCCGCGCAATAGTGCGTGACCCTGTGCGTGCGAATGGCCTCCAAAATGGCCGTGCCCTCCACCTTGCGCAGACAGACATGCACGCCGCCCACCATCGCCACCGTCCAGGGGAAGCACCACCCGTTGCAGTGGAACATGGGCAAAGTCCAGAGGTAGATTGGGAAATGCGGCAGGGTCCAGGTCGCGGCATTGCACACGGCATTGAGGTAGGCCCCGCGGTGGTGTGTGACCACTCCCTTGGGGTCTCCCGTGGTGCCCGAGGTGTAGCTCACGGCAATCGCATCCCACTCGTTGCGTGGTCCCTCCAGTTTGGCCAACGGCGCGTGGGCCGCAATCCAAGCCTCGTACTCATGCGCACCCAGGCGCTCGTGGGTACCGTTGAACTCCGAGTCGCACACATCGATCACCAGGAGCTCGCGGCCGTGGTTGCTGCGCAGCAGGGCCAAGGCCTTGTCCACCACCGGGGCGAATTCACTGTCCGTGATCAGCACTCGTGCTTCACAATGGTTCATCTGCCAGGCCAGCAAGGCCGCATCCAGACGGGTGTTGAGGGTGTTGAGCACGGCGCCCAGGGCCGGCACCGCGTAGTGGGCCTCGACCATCTCCGGCGTGTTGGGCAACATCACGCTCACCGTGCTGCCGTGGCCCACGCCTGCGGCCTGCAAAGCGGCGGCCAAACGGGCGCTGCGCTCGCGCGTTTGCGCCCAGGTGTAGCGGCGCTGGCCATGGACCACCGCCGGCAAATCCCCAAACACCTCCGCGCTGCGCTCCACAAAACTCACAGGGGAGAGGGGCACATGGTTAGCCGGGTTCATGTCCAGATGCTGTTCGTAGATGTTCATGCTGACTCCAGAGGGATAACCCGGGGCGCCCCCGGGGGGTGATTTCATTCTATTCTTGTGCGCTTTCGCCGCATGCCGTTATGATGCGGCGAAACGGTGAAACAAGAATCAATCGCAACGCCAGCCACCATGAACACCCAAGCGCACATCCTCAAGAGCAATGGCCTCAAGGTCACCTTGCCGCGCCTGAAGGTGCTCGAAATCTTTGAACACAGCCCCCACAGCCATCTCTCGGCCGACGAGGTCTACCGTAAACTTGTTGATGGCGGCAGCGACATCGGCATCGCCACCGTCTACCGCATCCTTATGCAGTTTGCCGACGCTGGCATGCTGCGCAAATCGAGCTTCGATGGGGACCGCGCTGTCTTTGAACTTGAACACGGCCACCACCATGATCATTTGGTGTGCGTGCACTGCGGCAAAGTGGTGGAGTTCTTCAACCCCCTCATCGAAGAACAACAAAACCTTGTGGCCCAATCCCACGGGTTTAAGTTGCTCGAACACACCATGGCGCTCTACGGCGTCTGCGACAGCGCCGACTGCAAAAATAAGGCAAAATAGCTCTTAAGGGCCGATAGCTCAGCTGGGAGAGCGCTGCGTTCGCAATGCAGAGGTCGGGAGTTCGATCCTCCTTCGGTCCACCATGATTTGAAATCCATGCCCCTGGCTCCCCGGGCGAGTCATGCTGGCGGTTGTCCCCCGCACTCACTCCCCACCCAACCCCAAGGTGTTGGGCTGGCGCTTCTCCACCGCGTGGCGCAGCAGGGCGGCGCTGCGGTAAATGCCGTGGGCAAACTTGTTGTAGGGCAGGGTGGCAAAAAGCGCCATCACGCTCCCCAAGTGGACGCACAAGGTCAGCGCCATGCCACTTTGACCACGCAGGGCCCAGAGCGCGAGCCCGCTGGCCGAGACCAAGAGCAACAGCACAATAAAGCCGTAGTCCATGCTGCGCTGGCTCGGGTCGCCATGCAAGGGGTGGCGTTGCCACTTCAGGGCCCACAGGCCGAGCGTCCCCACGCACAGCATCACCCCGCCAATGGCGCCCAGTACCTTGGGCAAGCTCGGCCAATCGTAAGGTGCAGGTATACCCAGCACATAGTGATAGAGGGTGGCCACCGAAGTGGCGGCAAAGCACAGCAAGAAGCCATAGAAGGTCAGGTGGTGCGCGCGGCGGCGCCGCAGGCTAAACGCGTCATCGGCGTTGTTACAGCCTTCGCCGTGGCCGCCATCGAGGTATTTCAGGCGCAGCACGTCGTGCGCGGCTTCTGCGCCTGCCGGCGCGCTCACCGGCGCGCCGGTGGTGGCGGGTGTGACCGCGCGCCAAAAATCTCGCACCCCCAAGCCCAAAGCGAGTACCGCAAAGCCAAACACCGGCATGAAGAGACTCACCAAGAGGTTGTGCGGGAAGATCGCATAGAAGTCCGCGCCCACGGGCGCATCGGTGCGCGCAGCCAACCACAGAAAGAGGGCAAGCCCCAGTGCCAAGGACAGTGAGAGCGCCACGCCATTGTGTCGATAGAGCGCGCCCAAAGGGGCCGGCCAAGCAAAGTCCCCATAGGTTTGCCCGCGCACCTGCGCCATCGCGCGGGGCACATTGATGGCGAATTCGTGCGGTGGCGCGTATTGGCAAGCATGCAAGCAGGCCCCGCAGTTGTGGCACAGATTGGCAAGGTAATGCAAATCGGCGCGGCCAAACTCCAGCCGTCGGGTCATGGCCTGAAAGCTCGCGCAAAAGCCTTCACAGTAACGGCAGCCGTTGCAGATTTGCAGCACGCGGCCGAGCTCGGCCTCGGCGGGTGAAATGGGCGTGCCATTGGCCAGCGCGCGCGCCTCGCGGGTGAGTTGCTCAAGCGTGTCCATGCAAGACCTCCTCTGCGCGCGCGACCCGCGCCGCGTTGCGCCCCGCCATGCGGCCAAAGGCGGTGCCAATCGACATGCCCACACCGGCGGTGTAACCCTGCCCGAGCACATTGCCCGCCATCATTTCGCCCGCGACAAACAGGTTGGGGCTCGCCCGTCCACCAAAAAACACCGCCGAGGTGTCGTCGGTCTTGAGGCCCAAATAGGTGAACGTCACGCCGGGGCGCACGGCATAGCCATAAAACGGGGGCTTGACGATGCGCCGCGCCCAATGTGTTTTGGCGGGGCTGAGCCCTTCCGTGTGACAGTCATCGAGCACGGTGTGGTCAAAGTGTCCCTCACGGCAGGCTTGGTTGTAGGCGTCGAGGGTGCGCATGAAGGTCTCTACAGGCAGTCCCAGGGCTTGCGCCAGCTCCGGTAAGGTTTGCGCTTTCGTGCCTGGGAAGACGGGGGGCATGAAGCGTCCGAGTGCTTGGCTGTCGATGATCGCGTAACCCACCTGTCCAGGCTGCTGGGCCACGAGTCGGCCCCAAATCGCATAGCGTTTGGGCCAGAAATCTTCGCCCTCGTCATAAAAGCGCTCGCCCGCCTGGTTCACCACCACGCCCAGCGACACGCAGTCGATGCGGGTGCAAATGCCGCCGTCATACAGAGGCGCGCGCGCGTCAATGGCCACCATGTGCGCTTGCGTAGGGTCGCCAATGGCGTCGGCCTGGTGTTGTTCGAGCAAGTGCTTGAGCAAAGTGCCTTGGTTGTAGCGCGTGCCACGAATCAGAAAATTCTCCGCCGGCCACTCGCCACGCGCGTTTTGTCCCCAAGCCTCGCGCAACCACTCCCGGTTGGATTCAAACCCGCCCGCCGCGAGCACGCAGGTCTTGGCGGCGATCCGCTCAGGCCCTTGGGGGGTTTGGACCCACGCGGCCACAAAGCGATCCCCTTCCATCTCCAGGCGATCGACCGGCGATTCGTAGCGAATCGTCACGCCCAATTGCTCGGCGCTGCGGTAATAGGCGTTCATCAGGGCCTTGCCCCCGCCCATGAAAAACGCATTCGTACGCGCGGTGTGCAAAGCCCCCGAGAGCGAGGGCTGGAAATGCACCCCATGGCGGCGCATCCAGTCGCGGCAATTGGAGGAGGCCCGAATCGTCAAGCGCGCCAAGTGCTCGTCGGTTTTACCGGCGGTGACTTTGAGCAAATCTTGCCAGAACTCCTCTTCGGTGTAGGCATCGACCAACACGTCTTGCGGCGCATCGTGCATGCAGCGCAGGTTTCGGGTATGCGAGGAATTGCCGCCTCGCCATTCACGGGGCGCGGCTTCGAGCACGGTCGCCCGTACCCCCGCCTCGGCCGCCATGAGGGCGGCGCACAACGCGGCGTTGCCGCCGCCAATGATCAATACGTCTGTCATGGGCGTGAAGTATGGGCCTCACAAGGCCCAAATACAATTGAAATGAACGTCAATATTATTGCGATTTTCGCAATAAAAGTGATCGGAACGCCGTCGCCGCAGGCGAGAGGGTGTGCCCGCGTCGCTCGAGCAGCACGATTTTGCGCTTGACCACCGGGGCACCCAGTGGAATGCGCACCACCCCGGGGCGATCGCCCTCACCGCAGGTACTCGCAGGCAAAATGGCGCAGCCCACCCCCGCCGCCACCAAATTGAGCGCCGTGGCGTGGTGCTGCACCTCAAAGCGCCCCTCCAAGCGGATGCCCCGGCGCGCGAGCTGGTAGTCGGTCACGATGCGTGTGGCCGTGAAATTGCTCACCACAATCAGGTCATCGCGGTTCATTTCGGACCAGCGCACCGATTTTTGGCGGCGCAGCGGGTGGTTGTCGCGACAAAAAAACATGAGCGGGTCGTCAAAGAGAGCGGTCTCCACCAAATCCGGGTGTTTAGGGCCTTGAATGGAAATGCCCATTTCCGCTTGCTGGTTGAGCAGCACCTCCCGAATTTCATAGCCACTCGCGTCAATGAGCCGGATGCGGTAATCCGCATGGCGCTGGGCGTACTCGCGCATGAGCGTGGGCAGCATTTGCGTGGCCATGGTGGGCACGCAGGCCAGGGTGAAGTGGCTGCCGCTGCGGCGGGTGCGCTCTTTGAGCTGGCGCACGGCACGGGTGGTCTCCTGCACCAAAGCTTGGGCGGCGGGGAGGAACTCGCGCCCCAGGGCCGTGAGTGTCATCTGTCGCGTGGTGCGCTCAATCAAGCGTGCGCCCAGCAGGGCCTCGAGTTTTTGAATCCGCCGCGTGAGCGCGGTCTGGGTGAGGTGC
>VEQC01000021.1 GCA_018883455.1 Limnohabitans sp.
GGGCCCCGTGCCCCTGCCGACCCGCATGAAGCGCTTTGACATCCTGCGCTCGCCGCACGTCAACAAGTCCAGCCGCGACCAGTTCGAAATCCGTACCCACCAGCGTCTGATGGACATTGTCGATCCCACCGACAAGACCGTCGACGCACTGATGAAACTCGACCTGCCCGCCGGCGTCGACGTGGAAATCAAACTCCAGTAACGGCCGCGCCTTGGGCGCACCGTGAACAAAAAAAGGGCCTCAAGCGAGGCCCTTTTTTCATGGGGGGAGCCTTTGCGGAGGTTCCCAGAGTAAAACGTCCAGCAGCGCCATGCGTGCCCTCCAGATGTCGGTCAATTCAGCATCGAAATCGTCTGGCGCCTCCCCCATCGGTTCGCGGGTGCTCTCCGCGCCGGGACGATTGGCCCCAGGCAACCAACGCGCTTGGATCGCCCTCAAGGGCAGGATGATGTGATCCCAGTAGTCTTGAAGGGTGTGAGGATTGAGCGCGGTGAGTTTGAGCAGTCGCTGCAAAGAGGGGAGATTGGCTTTGGAGATCGCCAGAAAAACATCCGGACGGCGCAGCGCCAGCAACCGCGTGGGAAGACAAAGGCCTTTGCACTCGGTCAACGATTCGTATTGACGGGTAAAGTCAGAGAAATGGTCCTCAGACACCAAGCCTTGAATGGGAATGGCGTTGAGTGCCGATTGCAGCTTGCGCAGCACAGGGGTGACATGCTCACTCCTGAGGGCGGCATGCAGCGCTTCCATGGAGGGCGAAATGGCGACAACATGCGCAAACAAAAACCAATCCACATCCGGGTGACCGGGCATGCGTCTGTAAATGCCTGCGAGCGCCAAACGCTCCTGAGGGGATAACTTTTGAAAGCCTTTGGGGTCTGCAAACACCCGACGTGCGGTTGCCAGTATGTGGAGCCGTTGATCCAAGGCGTCATCCGATAAGCCCGCTACGGCTTTTTGAAACAAGGCGTTGAGGTAGGTGTCCCAATCCTGTAGCGGGTCTTGCAGCCCAGCGTCCACTAAGCCTAAAGCGTCGGCAGGGTCCTGCTCCAGCCGAACCAGTCGCGCTTGAAACCAGCGACGCTGCGCGGTTCCTTGTTGCAGGAGCCGTTCATATTGCGCAAGCCAGTCGGATGACAATTCCTTCGCATCGCTGCGGAATCGTGCTTCGAGTCGGCGGCCGAGATCATCGAAAACTGAGCGACTCATGGTGTCCTCCTGCGTCAACAAAGGAATCAAAGGAATTCGCAAATCCAAAACAGAACCCGAAAGAGGGGGAGTGCCATCAACCACCACCAGCGAGCGTTCCTCATTGCCTCGGGCCTGGTCAGACAAGCCCCCGTGTGTGAGGTTGGAGCTACCCACCATCCCAGAGCGGGGTATACAAAGAAGAGCCTCGCATCAAATTGTGCACTTAAGTATTTATTTTGTCCAGTGCGCAGGGCGCCATTGGTGAAGAGCGCAAGCCCAGCGGGTGCGCCGGGGCTTCCCCAAAGAAAGAAAGCAAGGGGGGCTTGTGGGGCTGAATAAAAAGCTTTATAATCAAAGGCTCACCCCAATTTTGGGATGAGATTTATCAACCCGCTCTCGCACACAAACATGGTTGCCAATTGAAGTGACCGTGGCGGGATACAGGAGTCAAAAACAATGTCTCAAAGCACCCGTTTGGGTTTGCTGGGGCGCAAGGTGGGCATGATGCGTCTGTTCACCGATGACGGCGATGCAGTGCCCGTCACGGTGGTCGATGTATCTGACAACCGCGTCACCCAGGTCAAATCCCAGGACAACGATGGCTATGTCGCCTTGCAGGTGACGTACGGCACGCGCAAAGCTTCGCGCGTGATCAAGCCCGCCGCTGGTCACCTTGCAAAAGCAGGCGTGCAAGCCGGTGAAATCATCAAAGAATTCCGCGTCGACGCTGACACCGCTGCCAAGTATGGCGCGGGTGCCAAGTTGCCCGTGAACGAAATTTTTGCCGTCGGCCAAAAGGTGGACGTGCAGGGCACCTCGATTGGTAAAGGCTTCGCCGGCACCATCAAGCGCCACAACTTCGCTTCGCAGCGCGCTTCGCACGGTAACAGCCGTTCGCACAACGTGCCGGGTTCGATCTCCATGGCGCAAGATCCGGGCCGCGTGTTCCCGGGCAAGCGCATGTCCGGCCACATGGGCGTGGACAAGGTCACCACCCAAAACCTCGACATCATCCGTATCGACGAAGCCCGTCAACTGTTGCTCATCAAGGGCGCGGTTCCCGGCTCGGCGGGTGGTTTTGTCACCATCCGTCCCGCCGTCAAGGCGAAAGGAGCGAACTGATGCAGCTCGAACTCCTCAACGAACAAGGCCAGGCTTCGTCCAAAGTGGACGCCCCTGAGACCGTGTTTGGTCGCGAGTACAACGAAGCGCTGGTGCACCAGATCGTCGTGGCCTTCCAGGCCAACGCACGTCAAGGCACGCGCAAGCAAAAAGACCGTGAAGAGGTCAAGCACAGCACGAAGAAGCCCTTCCGCCAAAAAGGCACGGGCCGCGCACGTGCCGGTATGACGTCTTCGCCCATCTGGCGTGGGGGTGGTCGTACCTTCCCGAACACGCCCGAGGAAAACTTCACCCAGAAGATCAACAAGAAGATGTACCGCGCCGGCATGGCCTCCATCTTCTCGCAACTCGCCCGTGAAGGTCGTGTGGCGGTGGTTGACTCGCTCAAGGTTGACGCGCCCAAGACCAAGCTGCTCGCAGCCAAGTTCAAGGCCATGAAGCTCGACTCCGTGCTCGTCATTGCCGACCAAATCGATGACAACCTGTACCTCGCCTCGCGCAACCTGCCCAACGTGCTGGTGGTCGAGCCGCGTTACGCCGATCCCCTGTCGCTGGTCCACTACCGCAAGGTGCTCGTGACCAAGGCCGCCATCGACCAACTCAAGGAGATGTTCGCATGAGCGCGCCCAAGAAATTCGACGAAGGTCGTCTGATGCAAGTGCTCGTCGCGCCTGTGGTCTCGGAGAAGGCCACCATGGTTGCAGAAAAGAGCAATGCCGTCACATTCAAAGTGCTGCAGGATGCCACCAAGCTGGAAATCAAGGCTGCCGTTGAGCTGCTGTTCCAAGTGCAAGTCAAAGGCGTCTCTGTGGTGAACACCAAGGGCAAGACCAAGCGCTTTGGTCGTTCCATCGGTCGCCGCGACAACGTGCGCAAGGCCTATGTGACGCTCAAGCCCGGTCAAGAGCTCAACCTCTCTGGGGAGGCTGCGTAATGGCTGTCATCAAAATCAAACCGACCTCGCCCGGCCGCCGTGGCGTCGTCAAGGTCACGCGTGACCACCTCTACAAGGGCGAGCCTTTTGCGCCTCTCTTGGAGAAGCAACACCAGAAGTCGGGCCGTAACAACAACGGTCACATCACCACCCGTCACAAGGGCGGTGGTCACAAGCACCACTATCGCGTGGTCGACTTCCGTCGCAACAAGGACGGTATCCCGGCCAAGGTCGAGCGCATCGAGTACGACCCCAACCGCACCGCCCACATTGCGCTGCTGTGCTACGCCGATGGCGAACGTCGCTACATCATCGCGCCCCGTGGCGTCGAGGTGGGCAGCAAGCTCTTGAGCGGTTCGGAAGCGCCGATCCGTGCAGGCAACACCCTGCCGATCCGCAACATTCCGGTCGGCTCGACCATCCACTGCATCGAGCTCAAGCCCGGTGCCGGTGCCCAGATCGTCCGCTCGGCCGGTGGCTCTGCCACGCTGCTCGCGCGTGAAGGCACTTACGCGCAGGTTCGCCTGCGCTCCGGTGAGGTTCGCAAGATCCACATCGAATGCCGCGCCACGATTGGCGAAGTGGCCAACGAAGAGCACAGCCTGCGCCAGTTGGGCAAGGCCGGTGTCAAGCGCTGGATGGGTATTCGCCCGACCGTGCGCGGTGTGGCCATGAACCCGATCGACCACCCGCACGGTGGTGGTGAAGGTCGTACAGGCGAAGGCCGTCACGCGGTCGATCCTTGGGGTAACCTCACCAAGGGCTACCGTACCCGTAACAACAAGCGCACGCAGGTGATGATCGTGTCGCGTCGCAAGAAATAAGGGGTAGCCAATGACCCGTTCACTTAAAAAAGGCCCGTTCGTGGACCACCACTTGCTCGCCAAGGTTGAAAAGGCCGTGGCGACCAAGGACAAAAAGCCCGTCAAGACCTGGTCGCGCCGCTCCATGATCCTGCCCGAGTTCATCGGGCTCACGATCGCCGTGCACAACGGCAAGCAGCACGTTCCGGTGTACGTGACCGACCAAATGGTGGGTCACAAGCTCGGCGAATTCGCCCTGACCCGCACATTCAAGGGTCACCCGGCGGACAAAAAAGCCAAGAAATAAGGAAGTACGACCATGGAAACACGTGCAGTCCTCAGAGGCGTTCGCCTGTCGGTCGACAAAGGCCGTCTCGTCGCCGACATGATCCGCGGCAAGAAAGTGGACCAAGCCCTCAACATCCTGACTTTCACGCAGAAAAAAGCTGCGCTGATCGTCAAGAAGGTGCTCGAGTCCGCAATCGCCAATGCCGAACACAACAACGGTGCCGACATCGACGAGTTGAAGGTCAAGACCATCTACGTCGAGCAAGGTGCTACCTTGAAGCGCTTCACCGCCCGCGCCAAAGGCCGTGGCAACCGCATCAGCAAGCCCACATGCCACGTGTATGTGACGGTTGGTAACTGAAAGGCATCGCAAGACTATGGGACAGAAAATCCACCCCACCGGCTTTCGCCTTTCGGTCAGCCGCAACTGGGCTAGCCGTTGGTACGCCAACAACCGTGACTTCGCTGGCATGCTGGCTGAGGACATCAAGGTGCGCGAGTACCTCAAGTCCAAGCTCAAGAATGCCGCCGTCTCGCGCGTGCTCATCGAGCGCCCCGCCAAGAACGCCCGCATCACCATCTTCTCGGCACGTCCGGGCGTGGTGATTGGCAAGAAGGGCGAGGACATCGAGAACCTCAAGAAAGAGCTCTCCACACGCTTGGGCGTGCCCGTCGCCGTCAACATCGAAGAAGTGCGTAAGCCCGAAATCGATGCCCAACTGATCGCCGACAGCATCACCCAACAGTTGGAGAAGCGCATCATGTTCCGCCGGGCCATGAAGCGCGCCATGCAAAACGCCATGCGCCTGGGCGCGCAAGGCATCAAGATCATGTCCTCGGGTCGTTTGAACGGCATCGAGATCGCGCGTACCGAGTGGTACCGCGAAGGCCGTGTGCCACTGCACACCCTGCGTGCCGACATCGATTACGGCTTCTCCGAAGCAAAGACCACCTACGGCGTCATTGGCGTGAAGGTTTGGGTCTACAAGGGCGACACCCTCGGCCGCAATGATTTGCCCGCCGCCGTGGAGCCCCGTGCGGAAGAAGAGCGTCGTCCCCGCGGTCCGCGCCGCGATGCCCGTCCGGCTGGCGATCGCCCAGCCCGTGGTGGCCGTCGTCCCGCCGGATCCAATGCCGCACCGTCCGATGGCAGCGACAAGCCCGCCGAAGGAACGGATGCCCCTAAAACCACCGTCAAGCGCGTCCGCAAGGTTGCCGCGCCCTCCGCTACTGGCACAGCGGCGGACGGTCAAGGAGAATAAGCATGCTGCAACCAGCACGCCGGAAATACCGCAAAGAGCAAAAAGGCCGTAACACCGGCATCGCAACCCGTGGCAACACGGTGGCGTTCGGTGACTTTGGCCTCAAATCCACCGACCGCGGTCGTTTGACCGCGCGCCAGATCGAGGCGGCGCGTCGCGCCATCTCCCGTCACGTCAAGCGTGGCGGTCGCATCTGGATTCGTGTCTTCCCCGACAAGCCCATCTCGCAAAAGCCTGCTGAAGTCCGTATGGGTAACGGCAAGGGCAACCCCGAGTACTACGTGGCTGAAATCCAGCCGGGCAAGGTGTTGTATGAAATCGTCGGCGTTCCCGAGCAACTCGCCCGTGAGGCGTTCAGGCTCGCCGCCGCCAAATTGCCCCTGCGCACCACCTTCGTGGCACGCATGATTGGCCAGTAAACAGGAGAACTTCATGAAAGCCAGTGAACTGCGCCAAAAAGACGAAGCCGGTCTCAAGGACGAGATCAAGTCGCTGCAAAAGGCCCACTTCGGCCTGCGCATGCAAAAGGGCACCCAACAACTCAACAACACCGCCCAGCTGCGCCTCACCCGTCGCAGCATCGCGCGTGCCAAAACTGTGCTCGCCCAGAAGCAAGCGGCCAAGTAAGGATCAAGACCATGACGGAAACCAAAAAATCCCTCAAGCGCACCTTGATCGGCAAGGTGGTTAGCGACAAGCGCGCCAAGACCGTGACCGTGCTGGTCGAGCGTCGCGTCAAGCACGCGCTCTACGGCAAGATCGTGGCCAAGTCGAGCAAGTACCACGCGCACGACGAGAAGGGCGAATTCCACCTCGGTGACATCATCGAGATCACGGAAAGCCGCCCCATCTCCAAGACCAAGAACTGGGTTGCCACCCGCTTGGTCGAGAAGGCTGCTGCGGTTTAAGCCTCAATACCCCGCCCTGTGCGGAGTTTCCGAAAACGACCCACAATAGTGGGTCGTTTTTTTTATTGCATCCCATCTTCAACCAGGAGAAAACCATGATCAAAGTCGGAGACAGCCTCCCCAACGCCACCCTGATGGAGTACTCGGAAGTCGAGGGCAATGGCTGCAGCATCGGCCCTAACCCCGTTGATGTGCACAAAGCTTGCGCCGGCAAGACCATCGCCCTCTTTGCCCTGCCCGGTGCGTTCACGCCCACCTGCTCGGCCAAGCACGTGCCCGGCTATGTGAATCACTTTGATGACCTGAAAAAGGCCGGTGTCGATGAAATCTGGTGCGTGAGCGTGAACGACGCCTTCGTCATGGGCGCTTGGGCGCGTGACCAGAAAACCGACGGCAAGGTGCGCATGCTCGGTGACGGCAGCGCCGAATTCACCCAAGCCGTGGGCCTCACCCTGGACCTCAACGCGCGTGGCATGGGCCTGCGCTCGAACCGCTACTCCATGCTCGTCAAAGACGGCAAGGTGGTGAGCCTGAACGTGGAAGGCCCCGGCAAGTTCGAAGTGAGCGACGCCGAGACCATGCTCAAGCAAGCACGCGGCTAAGCCTCAAACGTTCACCCACAAGTACACCGCATACCCGCAAGCCGCCCACACCATGAGGGCGAGCAGGCGGGTGAGGGCGGTGTCACGGGAGGCCGGGGTGTCGGCAGGCAGCGCTTTATCACCCGTCACCATGGCTTGAACCAGGCGCTGGCCTTTGACGCGCTGGTACCAGGCCACCGCCCCCAGGTGCAGCAGCACCAATACCAAGATCAGCAATTTGCCCACTTCCGTGTGGTACCAGGTGGCCCACTCCACCCAGCGCTCACTCACGTGCGCCACCCAAGGCCCACTGTTGGCGATTTCATCGTCGCTCATGAACCCGCTCAAGACTTGCGCGGCCAGCAAGAACAAAAACGCCAGCACCGAGAGCCCCCCCAGTGGGTTGTGACCGGCCGGATGGCTGGCATCGGGATCGCGCAGGCTGCGCAGGTAGGCCGCGATGCGCCCCGGCGTGGGTAAGAAACTGGCAAAGCGCGACCAGTGGCCACCCACCACACCCCACACCACCCGAAACAGCACCAAGCTGAGCACCAAATAGCCCAAACGGAAGTGCCAATACAGCCAATCGTTGCCCACATTGCCCGTGATGACCAGACCCACTACGGCCGTGAGCAACAGCCAGTGAAACACCCGCGTGGGCAAGTCCCACACCCGGCGCGGCGTAACAGTTGAGGAATTTAGAGGGGCGTTGGCGGGTTTCATGGGGTAGGGCGCACAATAGGCGTAAACTGATTTCAATATTTTCCCACCATCGGAGGTTTTCACCCATGATCCGCATCAACACACTGGCTTCGGCCCTCGCCGTGGCCACGCTGGCCATCAGCACGCAGGCCCAAGCCCAATTCGCCAAGCCCGAAGACGCCATCAAGTACCGCAAAGCCGCCTTCAACGTGATGGCCGCCCATACCGGTCGTTTGGGCGCCATGGCCCAAGGCAGAGTCCCCTTCGACGCCAAGGTAGCGGTAGAAAATGCCGAGCTCGTGTCCACCTTGAGCCACCTGCCCTGGGCTGCATTTACGGAGGGAACGGACAGCGGTGAAACCCGTGCCAAGCCCGAGATCTGGAAGCAATCGGCCAAGTTCAAGGAACTCTCCGACAAGTTCCAGCAAGACGGCATCAAGCTCGTGGCCGCCACCAAGACCGGAAAAGAAGCCGATTTCAAAGCCGCCTTCACGGCGTTTAGCGGCAACTGCAAAGCCTGCCACGACGATTTCCGCGGCAAGTAAGCCATCCCTTGGCGCGTGGCATGACGCTGCGCTCCGAACACCAAAACAAAGGGCCCTCGCGGGCCCTTTGTTTTGGCTGTCGTCGAAGGCCTAGATCACCCCTTGCTCGCGCAGGCGCGCGATGGCCTCAGGAGCAAGCCCCAGCACTTCGGCCAGCACGGCTTCGGTGTGCTCGCCCAAGAGTGGCGGGGGCAAGTCTTTGCGCACCGGGGTGGCGCTGAGCTTGAGGGGACTCGCGGTGAGGGCGACTTCACCGGCGAGCGGGTGTTGCCAGCGCGTGACCATCTCGCGCGCCTGCACCTGCGGATCGGCAAACACTTCAGCCAGATTGTTGATGGCGCCACACGGCACCTTGGCCGCTTCCAGCGCCGCGAGCCAGTCAGCTTTGCGCCGCGTGCGCAGAATGACTTCGAGCTGGGGCACAAGCTCGCTGCGGTTGCGCACCCGATCGGCGTTGCGGGCGTAGCGCGGGTCTTGCGCCAACTGCGGGCAGCCCGCCACTTCGCAGAACTTGGCAAACTGGCCGTCGTTGCCCACCGCCAAAATCAGATGATCTTTCTCGCCGGCCTCATTGGGTGCGACTTCAAACACTTGGTAGGGCACGATGTTTTGGTGCGCGTTGCCGGCCCGCCCCGGAATCTTGCCTGTTTTGTGACCCGAGACCAGGTAATTGGCGCCCAGGTTGGCGAGCATGGCCACCTGGGTGTCGAGCAAAGCCATGTCCAGGTGCTGACCCTCGCCCGTGCGCTCGGCGTGGCGCAGCGCAGCCAGAATGCCCACCGTGGCGTAGAGGCCGGTGAACAAATCGGCCACGGCCACCCCCACCTTTTGCGGGCCGCCGCCCAAATCGTCCCGCTCGCCCGTCACACTCATCAAGCCGCCCATGCCTTGAATGGCGTAGTCGTAACCCGCGCGTTCGCGGTATGGCCCCGTCTGGCCAAAGCCTGTCACGCTGCAGTACACCAGGCTTGGCTTGAGGGCTCGCAAGCTCGCGTAATCCAGTCCGTAGCGGGCCATGTCGCCCACTTTGAAGTTCTCAATGAAGACGTCGCAATGCGGCACCAATTCGCGAATCAGGGCCTGACCCGCCGGCGTGGCGATGTCGCATGTCACCGAGCGTTTGTTGCGGTTGGTGCCCAGGTAATAGGCGGCGTCTCGGGTGTCCTCGCCACTTGGGGTTTGCAAGAAAGGCGGCCCCCAGCCCCGCGTGTCGTCGCCGCTGCCGGGGCGCTCAATCTTGATCACGTCGGCGCCAAGATCGGCCAGGGTTTGGGTGCACCAGGGGCCGGCGAGCACGCGGGAGAGGTCTAAGACCCGAATACCATCTAGAGCGTTCATGGCCCGAGTTTAGTGTTTCCCTTGGGTATGTCACCGGGCGGACCGCGCAAAACCCCAAGCTGAGGAATAATCCCAGCTTCGATGTCGACTACCCCTCCCACGCCTACCCCCGCCGAAGAATCCGCCCGCTACCCTCTGTCGGTGGTCGTATGGATTTTTGTCGCCTTCGCCAGCGCCTATTTCCTCTCGGCCTTGCTGCGCGCGATCACGGCCACGCTCTCGCCGGTGCTCACCCAAGAGCTGGGCCTGCAAGCGCGCGACTTGGGGCTGCTCGCGGGGGGCTACTTTTTAGGCTTTTCCTTGACCCAACTGCCCATGGGGCGCTGGCTCGACACCTTGGGCCCCCGCCAGGTGGTGCTGCGCTTTTTGTGCGTGGCGGTGGTGGGGAGTTTGGCGTTTTCCTGGGCGCAGGACTTCTCCGGTCTCTTGTTGGCACGCGTGCTCATTGGGGTGGGGGTAAGCGCCTGCCTGATGGCGCCGCTCACCGGGTACCGCCGCTGGCTGCCCTTGCACCAACAGCAGCGTGCCAATTCGTGGATGCTCATGACCGGCTCGTTTGGCATGCTGGCCTCCACCCTGCCGGTGCAATGGCTCCTGCCCCTGGTGGGCTGGCGTTGGATTTTTGTCCTACTCGCGGGCCTGGTTGTGCTCTCCATGTGTCTCATCTATTGGCGCGTGCCCGAGTGGGAGCGCACCGCACCGGCTGAGGCCCCCGATCAGCCGCGCGAGGGCTTGCTCGCGAGCTATCGCGAAGTTTGGCAACACCCTTATTTCCGCCGTCTCTCGCCCATGGGCTTTTTCAATTACGGCGGCATGATTGCCATGCAAACCCTGTGGGCCGGCCCCTGGATGATTCGCGTCACGGGCGAAACCCCGTTGCAAGCCGCCACCGGCCTCTTTTGGGTGAATGTGGCCATGCTCATCACCTTCTCCCTCTGGGGTTGGTTCACGCCTGCGCTGTTTGCGCGCGGCTGGGACGCCAACCGCCTCATGCGCTGGGGCGTGCCGCTGAACTTTGTCGTCCAGCTCCTCCTCATCATCCTGGGGGAGGGCATCGGGGCGGTAGGCTGGGTGTTGTTTTGCGTCAGCGCCAGTGTCGTGGCCTTGGCCCAACCGGCCGTGGGCATGGCGTTCCCCAACCACTTGGCGGGACGAGCCCTCTCGGCTTACAACCTGGTGCTCTTCTTGGGTGTCTTCGTGGTGCAGTGGGGCTTTGGCCTGCTGATTGACGGCGCCAAAGCCCTGGGCGCGAGCGAAGTCGAGGCCTTCCAGCAGGCTTTGGGCATTTATTTGGTCACCTGTGTGGTGTCCTACCTCATTTTTGCGCGCGGGCGCGACACCACCTGAGATAATGCGGGTCGGAGTGACCCGTGAGTAACCGCATCTTCATCATTGCCCATGCCCCGCTGGCAACCGCCCTGCGGGATTGCGCTTTGCATGTTTATCCCGAATGCGCGGCGTCGGTGTTGGCGGTCGATGTCTTGCCCCACGAGGCACCCGAAGACACCCTGGCCCGCGCCCAGCTCGCGCTCAAGGGCGGCGTGGCCACGGATGGCCTCTTGGTGCTCACCGACATTTTTGGGGCCACCCCGGCCAACGTGGCGCAAAAAATCACCGGCACGGGCCCCACACGCCTGATCTCTGGCGTGAATTTGCCCATGCTCTACCGCGCGGTTTGCTACCGCGAAGAAGGCTTGGAGGCTTTGGTGGCGCGCGCCATCTCGGGCGGCACCCAAGGCGTGATGCAAGTCACCACCACCGTGCCACAAAACCAGCAACGTCAACCTGTCCATGATCCAGCACACCATCACCATCATCAATAAATTGGGGCTGCACGCCCGCGCCTCTGCCAAGCTCACCAAGCTCGCGGGCAGCTTTCCGTGCGAAATCTGGATCAGCAAAGGGGACCGTCGCGTCAACGCCAAGAGCATCATGGGGGTCATGATGCTCGCCGCGGGCATTGGCAGTGAGGTCACAATCGAGACGGACGGTGATCAAGCACAAGAGGCCATGGACGCCATGCTCGGCTTGATCAACGACAAATTCGGCGAAGGCGAATGACATGACCTTCACCGTCCACGGACTCGCGGTCGCGCGCGGCATCGCCATCGGGCGTGCCGTGTTGGTGGCCTCCAGCCGTGTGGATGTGGCCCACTATTTCATCGAGCACGACCAGATCAACACCGAGCTCTTGCGCCTGCGCGATGCCCGCGACACCGTGCGCCAAGAGTTGCAAGAGTTGCACGACAACCTGGCCAAGGACGCGCCGCCCGAGTTGGCCGCGATTCTGGAAGTCCACCTCATGCTGCTCGACGACGCCATGCTCGCCGAGGGCGTCAAACACTGGGTGAGCGAGCGCCTCTACAACGCCGAGTGGGCCTTGAGCTCGCAACTCGAAGTGGTGGCGCGACAGTTCGATGAAATGGACGACGCTTATCTGCGCGAGCGCAAGGGCGATTTGGAGCAAGTGGTCGAGCGCATGTTGCGCCACCTCAAGGGCCACCCCAACGCCATGGCCATTCCTGCCACGCGGCGCACGGGGAACCAACAAGACTTGTTGTTGGGCGATGAAGTCGATGCCCCGCTCGTGCTCGTCGCGCATGACCTCTCACCCGCCGACATGCTGCAATTCAAGCAAAGCGTGTTCGTGGGCTTTGTGACCGATGTGGGGGGCAAGACCTCGCACACCGCCATCGTCGCGCGCAGCTTGGACATTCCGGCCGTGGTGGGTGCACGCACGGCAAGCCAACTGGTGCGCCAAGACGACTGGGTGATCATCGACGGGGACGCGGGCGTGCTCATCGTCAACCCCTCGCCCATCATTCTGGACGAATACCAGTTCAAACAGCGTCAGGCCGAAGTCGAGCGCGAGCGCCTCTCGCGTCTGCGCCACACGCCCTCCCTCACCCTGGACGGTCAGAAAGTCGAGTTGCTCGCCAACATCGAAATGCCCGACGATGCCCCCGCCGCCTTGCACGTGGGCGCGGTGGGCGTGGGTTTGTTCCGCAGCGAATTCCTGTTCATGGGGCGTGAAGGCCAGTTGCCCGACGAAGAAGAGCAGTTCGCCGCGTACCGCCGCGCCATCGAGGGCATGAAGGGCTTGCCCGTGACCATCCGCACGGTGGATGTGGGGGCCGATAAACCGCTCGATCGCAGCCTCAAAGAAGAAGCCAGTTTGAACCCGGCGCTGGGGTTACGGGCCATTCGCTGGAGCTTGGCCGACCCCACCATGTTCCTCAACCAGCTGCGCGCCATTTTGCGCGCGGCGGCGTTTGGCAAAGTCAACCTGCTCATTCCCATGCTGGCGCATGGCCGCGAGATTCGCCAAACCCTGGCCTTACTGGATCAGGCGCGCCAACAACTCGACGCACGAGGGGTGGCTTATGGCGAGGTCAAAGTGGGCGCCATGATCGAGGTGCCCGCCGCCGCGCTGAGCGTGCGCATGTTTCTGCGCCATTTCGATTACCTCTCCATCGGCACCAACGACCTCATCCAGTACACCCTGGCCATCGACCGGGCCGACGAACAAGTCGCCCACCTCTACGATCCCCTCCACCCCGCCGTGTTGCGCTTGGTGGCCGACACCATCACAGCGGGACGCGAGGTTGGCAAACCCGTGAGCGTGTGTGGCGAAATGGCCGGCGACCCCAGCATGACCCGCCTCTTGCTCGGCCTGGGCCTGCGCAGCTTCTCCATGCACCCCACGCAAATCCTGGCGGTCAAACAAGAAGTCATCCGCGCCGACGCCAACCGCCTCGCCCCTTGGGCGCAGCAAGTGCTTGACGCTGACGATCCTGCGGAATTCTTATTGGGCTGAGGTTGGCGCGAGGCGCTTAAACGCCCGCCGCATGCGCCTGCACGTCCGCGTGGTAGCTCGAGCGGACCATGGCACCCACCGCAGCGTGGCTAAAGCCCATTTTGTAAGCCTCGGCTTCGAACATCTTGAAGGTGTCGGGGTGCACATAACGGCGCACGGGCAAGTGGCTGGTGCTGGGTGCGAGGTACTGACCGATCGTGAGCATGTCGATGCGGTGTTCCCGCATGTCGCGCATGACTTGCAAGATTTCCTCGTCCGTTTCGCCCAAGCCCACCATCAAGCCGCTCTTGGTGGGCACATGGGGAAAGAGTTCCTTGAACTTCTTGAGCAGGTTGAGGCTAAAGGCGTAGTCGCTGCCGGGGCGGGCTTCGCGGTAGAGGCGCGGCACGGTCTCGAGGTTGTGGTTCATCACATCGGGCGGCGCGGCTTTGAGAATTTCCAGGGCGCGGTCATCGCGGCCACGGAAATCGGGCACGAGCACTTCGATTTGCGTCTCGGGTGAGAGCGCGCGCGTGCGTTCGATGCACGCCACGAAGTGGCCCGCACCGCCATCGCGCAGGTCATCGCGGTCGACGCTGGTGATCACGACGTACTTCAACTTCAGGGCGGCAATGGTGCGCGCGAGGTTCTCGGGTTCATTCGCGTCGAGGGGGTCGGGGCGGCCGTGGCCGACGTCGCAGAAAGGGCAGCGGCGCGTGCATTTGTCGCCCATGATCATGAATGTGGCCGTGCCCTTGCCAAAGCACTCGCCAATGTTGGGGCAGCTCGCCTCTTCGCACACCGTCACGAGCTTGTTGCTGCGCAGAATGTCTTTGATCTCGTAGAAGCGCGTGGTGGGAGAGCCCGCCTTGACACGAATCCAGTCGGGCTTCTTGAGCACTTCGCCTGGCTCGACCTTCACGGGCATGCGCGAGAGCTTGGCCGCTGCTTTTTGTTTCGCGGTGGGGTCGTATTGGTCGACGCTTTGCGCCTCGCGCACGGTTTTGGATTCAGGGGTAGACATCGGGGCCGCCATGTTCAGGGTTCGAGGCAGGTGCTCAGGTGTGACACCAAACGCTCGGCGGCCTCCTGCCAGGACGCCGCAACCCCAATTGTAGAAAGATCGATGGTGCGCAAACCCGCGTAACCGCAAGGGTTGATGCGCAAAAAGGGTTCGAGGTCCATCGCCACATTCAGCGCCAGTCCGTGGTAGCTGCGGTGACGACTCACTTTAATGCCCAAGGCCGCAATCTTGCCCAGCGCGGAGAAGTCCGGTGTCTCGCCCGCGCTTGGACTCAGGCGGGCGTGGCCAAAGGGGTCGTTCAGCTGCACATAAATCCCTGGCGCCGTGCGCACGCGGTGACCGGTCACGCCCCAGTCGCGCAAACTGCGCAACACCGCTTCTTCGAGCCGATACACGTATTCTTTGACGAAGTAGCCCCGGCGGCCTAAATCCAGGAGCGGGTAGGCCACCACCTGGCCGGGCCCGTGGTAAGTCACTTGGCCACCGCGGTTGGTAGCGACCACCGGAATGTCGCCCGGCATGAGCAGGTGTTCGGCCTTGCCCGCCAAGCCTTGGGTGAAGGTGGGTGGGTGTTCACACACCCAGAGCTCGTCCGGGGTGTCGGGGCCGCGCTGCTCACTGAACGCTTGCATGGCGGCATAGGTGGGGGCGTAGTCCACGCGCCCGAGCCATTTGATTTGCAAATCCATGCGCGGGCTCAGATCACCACCTTGACCCAGGGGTGGGCCGTGAGGGCGCGGTAGAGGCCATCGAGCTGCTCGCGGCTCGTGGCCGTCACATTCAAAGTCACCCCTAAATAGTTACCGCCCTTGCTCGGGCGCAACTCCACACTCGCCGCGTCATAACTGGGGTCATGCGCCTTGGCGATTTGGGTGAGTTCATGCACCAGGCCGTCCACATGGCGGCCCATCACTTTGATGGGGAACCGGCAGGGGTACTCGATCAAGGAGTCTTTGCGGGGGTCGTCTTGCGCGGGTGGGGTGGTCATGCGGAGAATTATGGACTTTATGCTCGACCCAGCCGATGCATGCGTGTTTTCACTTACAATAGCAGGCTTTGCGGCTAGAACCGGATGTAACCTGCGCGTAAACAAGCATGGCCAGAATACCGCCGGATCAAACCCAAGACGAGCAGGAAGAGGACATCGTTCCCTGGACCGCCGAACAGGTGCGTCAGTGGCGCGAGTCACAACCCCTGCTCTCCATGCGCCGCGTCATCGGGGTGCAAGTGCTGGTCGGTGGCCTGCTTGCACTGGTGATTGGGGCGATATGGGGGCTTTCAAGTGCTGGGTCTGCCCTCTACGGTGTTGCCGCAGTGGTGTTGCCAGCGGGGCTGTTTGCGGTTGTTTTGAACCGACAAATGCAAGGAGCCCCCATTTTGAGTGCGGTTTTTGGGTTTTTTGTTGGAGAATTAATCAAAATCGGGCTCACGGTGTTGGGCTTGGTGATGGCCTCCAGATGGCTTGACGAAGTTCACTGGCCAGCCTTGCTGGCAGGGCTGGTGGTGACGATGAAAGTTTATTGGGTGGCGCTTGGCATGGGCCGGGTGTTCTATCCTCAACAGGCAAACGAACGAGAGAAAAAATAAATGGCTGCTGAAAATGCTCCCAACGCCGGTGAATACATCGTTCACCACCTCACGCATCTCCAGAACAAAGAGATGTCGGGCATCATCGATTTCTCTGTCTACAACCTGGACTCCATTTTTTGGTCCGTCCTCTTGGGCGTGGTGGGCACCCTCTTGCTGTGGTCGGCTGCGCGCAATGTGACTTCTGGCAAGCCAGGGCGCTTCCAGGCGGCGGTGGAAATTTTGGTCGAGATGGTCGACACCCAAGCCAAAGGCATCATTCACAACGCGGAGAGCCGCAAGCTCGTGGCGCCCCTCGCGCTGACCGTGTTCGTCTGGATCTTCCTGATGAACGCCATGGATTTGCTGCCCGTCGATTTGCTGCCCGCGATTTGGAGCGCCATCTACGAAATGCAAGGCCACGACCCGCACCACGCCTACATGCGTGTGGTGCCCACGGCCGATCTCTCCACCACCCTCGGTCTCTCCGGTGCGGTGCTGCTGGTGTGCATTTTCTATAACCTCAAGATCAAAGGCGTGGGCGGCTGGGTGCACGAACTCTTCTGCGCCCCGTTTGGTGCTCACCCCCTTTTGTGGCCCATCAACTTCGTCATGCAGCTGATTGAATTCGCCGCCAAGACGGTTTCGCACGGCATGCGACTCTTTGGCAACATGTACGCGGGCGAACTCGTGTTCATGCTCATCGCGCTCATGGGCGGCGCCGCCGCCATGACCTTGCCCGGCATTTTGCTGCCGGTGGGTCACATCATCGCGGGCACCATCTGGGCCATCTTCCACATTCTGATCATCACATTGCAGGCCTTCATCTTCATGATGCTGACCCTGGTGTACGTCGGCCAGGCGCACGACGCCCACTGATTTTTTCTTTCAACTTTTCTCACCCATCCATTCATAGGAGCAAAAAATGGAACACGTTCTCGGTTATGTTGCACTCGCCGCTGGCATCATCATCGGTCTCGGCGCGATTGGTGCCTGTATCGGTATTGGCATCATGGGCAGCAAATACCTCGAGTCCGCCGCTCGTCAGCCTGAGCTGATGAACGAGCTGCAGACAAAGATGTTCCTGCTGGCCGGTCTGATCGACGCCGCCTTCCTGATCGGTGTTGGTATTGCCATGATGTTCGCCTTCGCGAACCCCTTCGTTCTGAAGTAATCCCGCAACCCACTAGAAAGGTGTTGCCGTGAGTATCAACGCAACCCTGTTTGTCCAGGCCATCGTCTTTGCGATCCTGGTGTGGTTCACGATGAAATTCGTGTGGCCACCCATCGCTCAGGCTCTGGACGAACGAGCAGAAAAAGTCGCCCACGGCCTGGCCGCGGCTGAGCACGCCAAAATCGAGCTCGCCAATGCGCACCGGGAAGTGGAGTTGCGCCTCGAACAGACGCGCAGCGAATCCACCACGCTCTTGGCCGATGCCGAACGCCGTGCTCAGCACATGATCGACGAAGCCAAAGCGCGTGCATCCGAAGAGGCCGCTCGCATCATCGCGAATGCCCGTGCCGAGGCCGAGCAAGAGATCGTTAAGGCGCGTGAGCAACTGCGTGAGCAGGTCGCCGCCCTGGCCGTCAAGGGTGCCGAGCAAATCCTCCGCAAAGAGGTCAATGCCAGCGTGCATGCCGATTTGCTGGGCCGTCTCAAAACCGAGCTGTAAGAGGACGACATGGCTGAACTTGCCACCATTGCCCGCCCCTACGCCGACGCGTTGTTCAAAGCCTCCCCGGCAGACAGACGCACGGCCACGGCGGATTGGCTCGACGAGCTGGCTGCCATTGCCACCCAGCCGCAGCTGCAGCAATTTGCCGACAACCCCAAGGTGACCGAGGAGCAGGTTCTCCAGCTCATTAGGGGCGTGGCGAAGTTGCAGGCTCCCTCGCCTGTGGCGCAAAACTTCCTCAAGACGGTTGTCGAGAACGGCCGTCTGGGCGCCCTCGCCGAGGTGGCGGTTCAGTTTCGTGCCCATGTCAACGCGCTCGGCGGATCGTCTGACGCCACGGTACAGAGCCCCTTCCCAATTGACGCAGCACAGCTGTCGCAAATTGGCGAAGTGCTCTCCAAGCGTTTTGGCCGCAAGCTCAACCTCAAGGTTGAACTCGAACCCGAGTTGATTGGCGGAATTCGCGTCGTGGTGGGCGACGAAGTGCTCGACACTTCGGTCAAGTCCCGTCTGGAACAAATGAAAGTCGCGCTGACGGCCTAAAGCCGCCAGCCCATCCAAGAAAGAAGGAAAGAGTCATGCAACTCAATCCCGCAGAAATTTCCGAGCTCATCAAGAGCCGCATCGAGGGCCTTGGCACCAGTGCCGATGTCCGCAATCAGGGCACCGTGATCTCGGTGACCGACGGCATCGTGCGCATCCACGGCTTGTCCGACGTGATGCAGGGCGAAATGCTGGAATTCCCGAACAACACCTTCGGCCTCGCCCTCAACCTCGAGCGCGACTCCGTCGGTGCCGTGATTTTGGGTGAGTACGAGCACATCTCCGAAGGCGACACCGTCAAGTGCACGGGCCGCATTTTGGAAGTGCCCGTGGGCCCCGAACTCATTGGCCGCGTGGTCAACGCCTTGGGTCACCCCATCGATGGCAAAGGCCCGATCAACGCCAAGCTCACCGACGTGATTGAAAAAGTCGCGCCGGGCGTGATTGCCCGTCAATCCGTGAGCCAGCCGATGCAAACCGGCTTGAAGTCGATCGACTCCATGGTGCCGATTGGCCGTGGCCAGCGTGAATTGATCATTGGTGACCGCCAGACCGGCAAGACCGCAGTTGCGGTGGACACCATCATCAACCAAAAAGGCCAGAACATGGTCTGCGTGTACGTGGCCATCGGTCAGAAGGCCTCGTCCATCAAGAACGTTGTGCGTGCTCTGGAGCAAGCTGGCGCGATGGACTACACCATTGTGGTGGCCGCTTCGGCCTCCGAGTCCGCTGCCATGCAATACGTCTCGGCCTACTCGGGCTGCACGATGGGTGAGTACTTCCGCGATCGCGGCCAAGACGCACTCATCATTTATGACGACCTCTCCAAGCAAGCCGTGGCGTACCGTCAGGTTTCGCTCTTGCTGCGTCGTCCCCCCGGACGTGAAGCTTTCCCCGGCGACGTGTTCTATCTCCACAGCCGTCTGCTTGAGCGCGCCGCGCGTGTCAACGCCGAATACGTGGAAGAGTTCACCAAGGGCGAAGTCAAGGGTAAGACCGGCTCGCTCACCGCGTTGCCGATCATTGAAACCCAAGCCGGTGACGTTTCCGCCTTCGTGCCGACCAACGTGATTTCGATTACCGACGGTCAGATCTTCTTGGAAACCAGCCTCTTCAACGCCGGTATCCGTCCCGCGATTAACGCCGGTATTTCCGTCTCGCGCGTGGGTGGTGCAGCGCAAACCAAGCTGATCAAGAACCTCTCCGGTGGTATTCGTACCGACTTGGCCCAGTACCGTGAACTCGCTGCGTTTGCGCAGTTTGCCTCTGACCTCGACGAGGCCACCCGCAAGCAGCTCGACCGTGGTGCCCGCGTGACCGAATTGCTCAAGCAGCCGCAGTACAGCCCGCTGCCCATCAGCTTGATGGCCGCCACGCTCTTTGCCGTGAACAAGGGCTTCTTGGACGATATCGATGTCAGCCGCGTGCTGAGCTTCGAGCAAGAGCTCTTTGCCTACCTCAAGGACAAGCACAGCGCCCTCCTGACCAAGCTCGAGAGCGAGAAGGCCATGGACAAGGCGGCCGAAGAAGAACTGAGCGCAGCCATCGCCGCGTTCAAGAAAACCTTCGCCTAACCCCTTCCTGAACGAGAGGAGCCATTCATGGCAGCAGGAAAGGAAATTCGCGGCAAGATCAAATCGGTGGAAAACACCAAGAAGATCACCAAAGCCATGGAAATGGTCGCCGCGTCCAAAATGCGCAAAGCGCAGGAGCGCATGCAAGCGGCTCGCCCTTATGGCGAGAAGATCCGCCGCGTGGCCGCCAACCTGGGCAAAGCCAATCCAGAGTACGTGCACCCCTTCACGCAACCCAATGACGCCAAAAAAGCGGGATTCATTGTGGTGACAACGGACAAGGGCCTGTGTGGCGGTCTCAACACCAACGTGTTGCGCGCCTTCACCCAGAAAGTGCGCCAACTCAAGGATGAAGGTCACGGCGTCGAAGCTGTGGCCGTGGGCAACAAGGCGTTGGGCTTTCTCAACCGTGCGGGTGTGCAAGTGGTTGCGCAATCCGTGCAGTTGGGGGACACCCCGCACCTCGAGAAGCTCATCGGGCCGGTCAAGGTGTTGTTGGATGCGTATGTGGAAGGCCGGATCAACGCGATCTACCTCTGCTACACCAAGTTCCTCAACACCATGAAGCAGGAGCCGGTGGTCGAGACGCTGTTGCCGCTGTCGGACGATGTCCTCAACGGCAAGCATCAGCGTGGCTCGTGGGATTACATCTACGAGCCCGACGCCAACCAGGTCATTGACGAGTTGCTGTTGCGCTATGTCGAAGCTTTGGTCTACCAATCGGTAGCCGAGAGCATGGCGTCCGAGCAATCGGCGCGCATGGTGGCCATGAAGGCCGCCACCGACAACGCGGGCAACGTCATCAACGAACTCAAACTCGTCTACAACAAGACGCGTCAAGCAGCGATTACCAAGGAATTGTCCGAAATCGTTGCCGGCGCGGCTGCGGTCTGATTTTTATAAATGGAGCAAAAAATGGCTCAAGGCAAAATTGTTCAATGTATCGGCGCCGTGGTGGACGTCGAGTTCCCCCGCGACCAGATGCCCAAGGTGTATGACGCGCTCAAACTCGAAGGCTCTGCGCTGACCCTCGAAGTGCAACAGCAGCTCGGCGACGGCGTGGTGCGTACCATTGCCCTCGGTTCGTCCGACGGTCTGCGTCGTGGCCTCATGGTCACCAACACCGGCGCGGCCATCACCGTGCCCGTGGGTAAAGCCACCCTCGGCCGCATCATGGACGTGTTGGGCAACCCCATCGACGAGCGTGGCCCGGTCGACATGACCCAAACTGCTTCCATTCACCGCAAGGCCCCGGCCTATGACGAGCTCTCGCCCTCGCAAGAGTTGCTAGAGACCGGCATCAAGGTGATCGACTTGGTCTGCCCCTTCGCCAAAGGCGGTAAGGTGGGTCTCTTCGGCGGCGCCGGTGTGGGCAAGACGGTGAACATGATGGAACTCATCAACAACATCGCCAAGGCGCACTCGGGTCTGTCCGTGTTCGCCGGCGTGGGTGAGCGTACCCGTGAGGGCAACGACTTCTACCACGAGATGATGGAATCCAACGTGGTGGTCTCGGACAACCTCGGCGAATCCAAAGTGGCCATGGTTTACGGTCAGATGAACGAGCCCCCAGGCAACCGTCTGCGCGTGGCTTTGACCGGTCTGACCATTGCGGAATCCTTCCGTGACGAAGGCCGTGACGTGCTCTTCTTCGTGGACAACATCTACCGCTACACCTTGGCCGGTACCGAAGTGTCCGCGCTCTTGGGTCGTATGCCTTCTGCCGTGGGCTACCAGCCGACACTGGCCGAAGAAATGGGTCGTCTGCAAGAGCGGATCACTTCCACCAAAGTGGGCTCGATCACCTCCATCCAGGCCGTTTACGTGCCTGCCGATGACTTGACCGATCCTTCCCCCGCCACCACCTTCGCCCACTTGGACTCGACCGTGGTGTTGTCG
>VEQC01000183.1 GCA_018883455.1 Limnohabitans sp.
GTGTTTTCCTGGGGGCGGCGCCCCGAAGTAAGTCGATGAGGTGGGGCACATCGGGCAAGGCGTCGCCGCGCCAAACCACATGCTGGTCTGTGCGGCACAACACCAGTTTGTGCGTGTAGGCGGCGGGGCGCTCGGTTTCGTCGGCCAAGTCAATCAAATTCACGGGCATGCCTCTGGCGCTCGCGGCTTGGAGAAGCGGCATAACATCGGCTTGCGCGTCAAAGCGCAGCAGGTTGTAGCCCGGACCCAAGCGGTCATAGAGCGATTGGCCATCGCGCAGCCAGAAATGCGGGGCGCGGCAACCCGGCACGGTGGAGGGGGTGTAGTGGCCCATGCTGTAGGCTGGCGCGGGTTCGTCTTCGTGCGCGATGATGGGCGAGTCCGCATAGAAGTAGCCAAAGTTGAGGCCCTCGCAACAAAACTGCTGCACGTTGAGGTCATAGGCCTCTTCGCCCACTTGCGCGCGCGAGGCTTGGGCCTCGGTGTCGTCGTCTTCGATGTTGGCGGGCACGGCGCGGCGCGCTTTGATCATCTTCTGCGCATGGTTCATGACGAAGTGGGACACTTGCTCCGTGATCGGGTGACGTTCGGCCTCGTAGGCGTCGAGCAGGGTGGGCGCGGCCCAGCCCTGAATCACGCCGTCGAGCAACCACGCCAGATGGGTGGCATCGGCAATGCCCGCATTCATGCCATAGCCGGCATAAGGGACCCACAGGTGTGCGGCGTCGCCCGCCAAAAAAATCCGGCCCGCACGCAAGCGGTTGGCGAGCAGTCGCCGCCCGACCCAATCTTCTTTGGAGATCACGTCGTAGTGGAAATCTTCGCCCACGCCCAAAATGTGTCGGATGGACTGATCGCGATCCACCGCGTCGTAGGTCAACTCATCGGGGTGCAGGTGGTTGTGCACCAGCCATGTCTCCTGCCCATCGACCGCGAACACCGTGCCACAGCGCCGTGTGTTGACGCTGTAGTAACACCAGGCGGGCTTGCCTGGCAGCAGACGGCGCAGTTCAGGCGCGCGAATGTAGGTCGATTGCACGCGTTGGATGACCTCCGTGCCCTCGAGCTTGGCGCCAATGTGCTTGCGCACGAAGGAGCTGCCCCCATCGCAACCCACCACGTAGCGTACCCGCACCGATTGGCGTGTGCCGTGCTCGAGCGAGGCGAGGTGCACGGTCGCGCCGGTCTCGTCCTGCGTGATGTCCACCACTTGGGTGCGGTTGTGCAAGGTGATCTCGGGGTGCGCGGCCGCGTGGCGCAGCAAGATAGGCTCCAAAAAGATCTGGTTGATGCGGTGCGGTGGCTCGGGCGTGGCCCAACCGGTGTCGGGGCCCACGCGCTCGGTGTAGCGGTCGCGTCGGCACGGGATGGGAATGCGGGTGAGCTCAATGCCCGTCATGGCGGTGCGAAACACCACATCGTTGGGGTAGTCCTCCGGCAAGCCCGCCGAACGCAAGGCTTTGGCCACGCCCAGTCGGCGAAAGTGCTCCATGCTGCGCGCCGACACATGGTTGCACTTGACGCTCGGCGGCTCGGCAAACGCCCGCATTTCTGCCACGACCACGCGCACCCCCCGTTGCGCCAAATCCGTTGCCAGCGTCAAGCCCACAGGGCCTGCGCCCACGACAAACACATCCGCATCCCACATCGTCGGCTCCGTCCTGTTCAGTTCAACTTGATGTTGGCTTGCTTGATCACCCGCGCCCATTTCTGCGTTTCGCTGCGCAGGTAGCTCTCAAAGGCTTCAATGCTGGAGGGAATGGGCTCCATGCCGCTCGCGCGCATCTGCGCCTTGATGGCCTCGTCATTGAGGGCGGCGGTGAACTCGGCATGCAGGCGTTGCACGATGGGGCGCGGTGTGGCGGCGGGTGCGACCAGACCAAACCAGCCCGTCGAGTCATAACCGCTGAGACCGGCTTCTGACACCGTGGGCACCTCGGGCAAGTTGGCCAAGCGCTTAGGGCTGGTCACAGCCAGAGCTTTGAGCTTGCCGGCTTTGATGTGGGGCAAGGCGGCGGGTAAATCGGTGATGGCCACCTGCACCTGCCCCGACAAGGCGTCCATGGCGGCGGGGCCAGAGCCACGGTAGGCCACTTCAATCATCTTGATGTCGGCCATCTGGGTGAACAAGGCCGTGGACAAATGCATGGCCGTGCCATTGCCCCCATGGCCGATGGAAATGCGCTCGGGTTGCGCCTTGGCCAAGGCAATGAGCTGGGGGAGGGTTTCGACCGGCACCGAAGGGTGGGCCACGATCACAAAGGGAATCGATGCGAGCAGGGTGATCGGCGTCAACTCCTTGTTCACGTCAAAAGGCATTTGGGGGTAGAGGCTGGGGTTGGCCGTGAGGCCGCCGGCGGCCCCCACGCCAATGAGGTAACCATCGGCATTGGCCTTGGCCACCACATTGAGCCCAATATTGCCGCCCGCACCGGGACGGTTTTCAATCACGAGTTGCTGGCCGAGCTTCTCATTCAAGCGCGGCGAGAGCATGCGCAAGATCGCATCCGAGCTGCCACCCGGTGGGAAGGTCACCACCACCTTGATCGGCTTGTTGGGGTAGTCGTTGGCTTGGGCCTGAGCGGAGATGCTGAGCCCCGATGAAATGACAAAAAAGAGAATAGGGGCTAAACCGCCAAAAAATCGTTTAAACATGATTCCTCCTTGGCGAAAGAGGCTATTCAGATGCCCCTCCAGCGGCAATCCGTGATAACGCTAGGGGACATTTAAAAGCGACGTGACGACCGCGTAGCGAGGGCTTTTCGCCGCAGAAACGACTTGGAAATATGCTACCCTGAGTTGCGCGGCATGCGGATTCATCCGCCGCTGACGCAAACGCATCCAACCAGAACCCAGGAGCCATCGCATGACAACTCTGCGTCAATTTCTGGCCGTTGCGAGCCTCTCGCTCGGTGCCGCCACCACGGCTCAAGCCCAAACCGAAATTCAGTGGTGGCACTCGATGGGCGGTGCTTTGGGCGAGTGGGTGAACGATCTCGCCCAAGACTTCAACAAATCGCAGTCCGAGTACAAAGTGGTCCCGGTTTTCAAGGGCAGTTACGATGAATCCATGACCGCCGCCATTGCCGCATTCCGCTCTGGCAACGCGCCTCACCTCTTGCAAGTCTTTGAAGTGGGCACGGCCACCATGATGGCGAGCAAAGGGGCCATTCGACCCGCACAAGAAGTCATGCAGCAAGCCGGCGTGGCGTTCAAGCCCGACGCCTATGTGCCGGCGGTGGCGGGTTACTACACCGCGCCGAACGGGCAAATGTTGAGCTTTCCTTTCAACAGCTCTACCCCGGTTTTTCATTACAACAAGGACGCCTTCAAAGCGGCGGGCCTCGACCCGGAGAGCCCCCCCAAAACCTGGCCGGAAGTCGCCGGTGCGGCGGCCAAGCTCAAGGTGGCCGGACACAAGTGCCCCTTCACCACGAGCTGGATCAGCTGGACTCAGCTCGAGAGTTTTTCGGCTTGGCACAACACCGAATTCGCCACCAAGGGCAATGGCATGCGCGGCATCGATGCGCGTCTGAGCTTTAACACCCCGCTGCATGTGCGCCATATCGAGAACCTGGCCAACATGGCCAAGAGCGGCCTCTTTGTCTACAAGGGGCGGGGCAACGTGGCCGACGCCACCTTCGTCTCGGGGGAATGCGCCATGATCACCGGCAGCTCGGCCCTGTATGGCAACGTCACCCGCAACGGCAAGTTCGGCTATGGCATCAGCACCCTGCCGTATTACCCCGATGTCCCCGGGGCGCCCCAAAACACCGTCATTGGGGGCGCAAGCCTGTGGGTCATGAGCGGCAAGAAGCCCGCCGACTACAAGGGGGTCGGGCTTTTCTTCGCCCATTTGAGCAAGCCCGAGGTGGCGGCGGCCAGCCACCAGCGCACGGGGTATCTGCCTGTCACCAAGGCCTCATTTGAGCTCACCGATCAATCGGGCTTTTACAAAAAGAACCCTGGCACCGACGTCTCGGTCACGCAAATGATTCGCAAGACCACCGACAAATCGCGTGGCGTGCGTTTGGGCAATTTTGTGCAGATCCGCACCATCATCGACGAGGAGCTCGAGCAGGTCTGGTCGAGCAAGAAAGCGCCCAAGGAGGCGCTGGACTCGGCCACGCGTCGCGGCAATGAGTTGCTCGAGCGCTTCGAGAAGGCCAACAAGTAATTCGGCGGCGCGATGGAGAAGCGGGTTTTCTTTCGCAACCGCCTCTTGCCCTGGTTGCTCGTCGCCCCGCAGCTGGCCATCGTCGCGGTGTTTTTCTTTTGGCCCGCAGCCCAGGCCCTCTACCAAAGCCTGGTGGAGCAAGATGCGTTTGGCACCAGCGTGGTCTTTGTGGGTTGGCAAAACTTCGAGCGCCTCTTTGCCGACCGCAGCTATCTCGACTCTTTTGTCACCACGGCGGTCTTCTCCGCGCTCGTGGCGGTTATTGGTTTGTCCATTGCGCTGACCTTGGCCGTCATGGCCGAGCGGGTCACACGAGGCGCCGCCATCTACAAAACCCTGCTCATCTGGCCCTATGCGGTGGCCCCCGTGGTGGCGGGTGTGCTCTGGCTCTTCATGTTTGCCGCGCCCATGGGGGTCGTGGCCTATGCCTTGCGCGAATTGGGCTTGGAGTGGAACCACTTGCTCAACCCCCACCACGCCATGGCGCTCATCGTGATGGCCGCGGTCTGGAAGCAAATCTCCTACAACTTTCTGTTTTTCTTGGCCGGCTTGCAATCCATCCCGCGCGCGCAACTGGAAGCGGCGGCGCTCGATGGGGCGGGCCCATGGCGGCGTTTTTGGACCATCGTCTTTCCTTTGCTCTCGCCCACCACCTTTTTTCTGCTGGTGATCAACGTGGTCTACGCCTTCTTTGACACCTTCGCCATCATTGACGCCACCACCCACGGTGGGCCAGGCAAGGACACCGCCATCCTCGTCTACAAGGTGTATTACGACGGCTTCAAAGCCTTGGACATCGGTTCATCCGCCGCTCAGTCGGTGGTGCTCATGGTCATTGTGATCGCGCTCACCGTCATCCAGTTCCGCTACGTCGAGAAAAAGGTGCAGTACTGAGATGGTCGAGCGCCGCCCGCTCCTCACGCTGCTCTCCCATTTGGTGTTGGCCCTGGGGG
>VEQC01000184.1 GCA_018883455.1 Limnohabitans sp.
ATCAAGGTCTACCAAGGCGAGCGCGAGATGGCCTCGGGCAACAAACTTTTGGGTGAATTCAACCTCGAAGGTATCGCTCCTGCCCCGCGCGGCACGCCGCAGATTGAGGTGAGCTTTGACATTGACGCCAACGGCATCTTGCACGTGGGCGCCAAGGACAAAGCCACGGGCAAAGAAAACAAGATCACGATCAAGGCCAACTCGGGCTTGTCGGAAGACGAGATCCAGAAAATGGTCAAGGACGCCGAACTCAACGCGGCCGAAGACAAGAAAAAGCTCGAAATCGTGCAATCGCGCAACCAAGCCGACGCCGCTGTGCACAGTGTGAAGAAGTCGCTCACCGAACACGGCGACAAGCTCGACGCGGGTGAGAAGGAGAAAATCGAGGCCGCCATCAAGGAAGTGGAAGAAGCCCTCAAGGGCGACGACAAAGCCGTGATGGATGCCAAGACCGAAGCCCTCATGACCGCGGCGCAAAAGTTGGGCGAAAAAGTCTACGCCGACATGCAGGCACAGCAAGCCGCGGCCGGTCCTGGCGCGGCGGCCGATGGCGCGAGCGCCAAGCCCGCCGACGACAATGTGGTCGACGCCGAAGTCAAGGAAGTCAAAAAGGGTTGACGCTGCGCTTGTCCCCTCCCACCGACGCCGCGTCCACCTTTGGGTTGACGCGGCGATTGCCTATGAGAACTGAGCAAAAAAATGGCCACCAAACGCGATTTTTATGAGGTGCTGGGCGTTCCCAAGAACGCCTCTGAAGAAGACATCAAGAAGGCTTATCGTAAGCTGGCGATGAAGTACCACCCCGACCGCAACCAAGGGGATGCGGCCAAGGAGGCCGAGGTCAAATTCAAAGAGGTCAAAGAGGCCTACGAGATGCTCTCGGACGGCCAAAAGCGGGCTGCTTATGACCAATACGGTCACGCCGGTGTGGACCCCAATATGCGCGGCGGCGCTGAGGGGTTTGCGGGCGGATTCGCCGATGCGTTTGGCGATATTTTTGGCGACATTTTCGGCCAGGCGCGGCGCGGTGCAGGAGGCCGGCAGGTCTACCGCGGCAACGATTTGAGCTACGCCATGGAAATCACGCTGGAGGATGCGGCCAACGGCAAGAATGCCGAGTTGCGCATTCCCAGCTGGGAAGAATGCGACACCTGTAGCGGCACGGGCGCCAAACCGGGCACCTCGGTCAAAACCTGCGGTACCTGTCAGGGCTCGGGCGTGGTGCAAATGCGCCAAGGCTTTTTCAGCGTGCAACAAACCTGTCCGCACTGCCGCGGCAGCGGCAAGACCATCACCGACCCTTGCGGCACCTGCCATGGGCAAGGCAAGGTCAAGCGCCAGAAAACGCTGGAAGTCAAAATTCCTGCCGGCATTGACGATGGCATGCGCATTCGCAGCGCGGGCAACGGTGAGCCCGGTACGAATGGCGGCCCCCCGGGCGACCTCTTCATTGAGATACGCACCAAGAAGCATGAAATTTTTGAGCGCGATGGCGACGACTTGCACTGCCAAGTGCCCATCAGCATCACCACCGCGGCGCTGGGCGGCGAGATTCGCGTGCCCACCCTCCAGGGCGAAGCCGCGCTCGATATTCCCGAAGGCACGCAGACCGGCAAGCAGTTTCGCTTGCGCGGCAAGGGCATCAAGGGCTTGCGCTCGAGTTTTCCAGGCGACTTGTACTGCCACATCGTGGTGGAGACCCCGGTCAAGCTCACCGAGCATCAGCGCAAGCTGCTCAAGGAGTTGGGCGAATCCCTTAAGAAGGGCGGCAACAAGCACTCGCCCAACGAAGACACCTGGACCGACAAACTCAAGCGTTTCTTCACCTGATAGCGTCGAGCGCTGATTTTGGGGATACTTGGCCCCATGAGCGTTCATATTCGATTTCTGGGCGGCGCCGGTAGCGTGACCGGCTCCAAGTATTTGATTGAGCACGCCGGCCAGCGTTTGCTGGTCGACTGCGGGCTGTTTCAGGGTTATAAACCTTTGCGCTTGCGCAACTGGAGCGCCCTACCGGTCTCGCCAGACGCCATTGATGCCGTGGTGCTCACCCACGCGCACCTCGACCACAGTGGCTATGTCCCCTTGCTCGCGCGTGAGGGTTACCGCAAGCGCGTGCACGCAAGCGAAGCCACCTGCAGCCTGTGTGGCCTGCTCTGGCCCGACAGCGGGCATATTCAAGAAGAGGACGCGGCCTTTCTCAACCGCCACAAAGCCACCAAGCACGAACCCGCCAAACCACTCTACACCAAGCTCGATGGCATCCACAGCCTCAAGCTCCTCAAACCCGAGCGCTTTGGACACCCCTTTAGTCCCATCCCGGGCTGGCAAGTGCGTTTGCAACGCGCGGGACACATTCTGGGCGCGAGCAGCGTGCTCGTGGAGGTGGCGGGGCGGCGTATTTTGCTCAGCGGTGATTTGGGCCGCCCCGACGACCCCATCTTGCACCCGCCCGAACCCCCTCCGGCGGCCGATACCGTGCTGATTGAATCCACCTATGGCAACCGCTTGCACGAGACCACGGATTTACTCGAAGACGTGGCCCAGGCCCTCAAGCGCGCTGCCGCGCGGGGCGGCACGGTGGTGATTCCCGTGTTCGCGGTCGGGCGTGCGCAGTTGTTGCTGCACCTCATCGCACAACTCAAGGCCCAGGGCCGCATTCCCCACAGCTTGCCCGTGTTTCTCGACAGTCCGATGGCGGTGCATGCGACCGAACTGTACGAACGCCACCGCGCGGACCATCAACTCAACAACGCCGATCTCAAAGCCTTGGAACACGCGGCGGTGATGGTGGAGACCCCCGAGCAATCCAAAGCCTTGGCCAAGCGCCATGGCCCCATGGTGATTCTGGCGGCCAGCGGCATGGCCACGGGCGGGCGGGTGTTGCACCACCTCGCACGCTATCTGCCGGATCACCGCAGTCTGATTTTGCTCACGGGTTTCCAAGCCCCCGGCACGCGCGGTGCGCGTTTGGCCGCGGGGGAAACCACCCTGCGCCTGCACGGACAGGACGTGCCTGTGGCGGCCGAGGTCGTGCAATTGCCCTCCACTTCGGCCCATGCCGATAGCGACCAACTCTTGGCTTGGTTACGCCAAATGCCCACGCCTCCCCAACAAGTCTTTGTGGTGCACGGGGAGCTCGACGCCTCGGATGCGCTGCGTCTGCGCATTGAGCGCGAGTTGAAATGGCGTGTCGCAATACCCGAGTACGGCAGCACCTGGCCGACTTAGGTCACGGGGGCGGGGTTAAAGAGCACAAGCGCGTTGTGTAACTTCCATCGCTCGGCCCAAGTGCGCTGGCCACTGGCCACGGCAATGAGTTGCTCCAGGAGTTGCTCGCCGGCTTGGGCCACGCTCAAGCGCCCGTCGGCAATTTGACCGGCATTGAAATCCATGAGGTCGTGCCAGCGGCGGGCGAGATCGCTGCGCGTGGCCACCTTGACCACCGGACAGGCGGCCAGACCATAAGGGGTGCCGCGCCCAGTGGTGAAGACATGCAGATTCATGCCGGCGGCCAACTGCAGGGTTCCGCAAATGAAATCGCTCGCGGGCGTGGCCGCAAAGACCAAGCCTTTTTGATCGGGGCGCAGTTTCTCACCCGGTGCGAGCACATGGGCAATGGCCGAGGAGCCGCTTTTGATGATCGAGCCCATGGCCTTCTCCACAATGTTGGAGAGCCCTCCTGCCTTGTTGCCTGGGGTGGTGTTGGCGCTGCGGTCCACCCGCCCCCGCTCAAGGTAGGCGTCGTACCAGCCCAACTCGCGCACGATGGCTTGGGCAATTTCAGGCGTGGCCGCGCGCGCGGTGAGTTGCTCGACGGCATCGCGCACTTCCGTGTTCTCGCTGAACATGACGGTCGCGCCGGCCTGCACCAGCAAATCGGCCATGTGGCCCACGGCGGGGTTGGCGGTCACCCCGCTGAAGGCATCGCTGCCCCCACACTGCACGCCCACCACCAATTCACTCAAGGGGATGGGCTCACGCACGCGCGCGTTGAGCCGCTCTAGGACCGGACGGGCCTGGGCCACGATGTCGTCGAGCATGCTCATGAAGCCCACGTGGTGGCTGTCCTGCAAACACACGCCCGGTGGCGCGGCATCGGCCCCGCGCCCAGCCTGGATGGGGAAACTCCCGGGGGGCAGCAAACGGCTGGGGGGCAATTTTTCACAACCCAAGCTCACCACCAACACCTCGCCGCCAAAATTCGGGTTCAAGCTGATGTGGCGCAAGGTGCGAATGGGAATGACCGCTTCGGGCGCGTCAATCGCCACGCCACAGCCGTAGCTGTGCTCCAAGCCCACCACGCCATCGACATTCGGGAACAAGGGCAGCCATTCTTGCTCTATGCGGCGCACCGCTTGCTGCACCACGCCCGCCACGCACTGCACGGTGGTGGTGACCGCAAGAAGGTTGCGCGTGCCCGCGCTGCCATCGGCGTTGCGATAGCCCATGAAGGTTCGCGGGCTTTGGCCTGCCGAATGGGGCGCCACGCGCGTGGCCATGGGTAAATCGGTCAATGTCCGCGCCGAGGGCATTTCCAGGCGCGCTTCGCTCACCCAACTGCCCGCGACAATGGCTTCACGCGCATAGCCAATGGGCACACCGTAGCGCAGCACCGCCTCGCCCTTGGCGAGATCGCGCAGCGCGACTTTATGCCCTTGGGGAACGCCCTCGCGCAAGACCAAGCCGGCGCCAGGAACGCCCGCAGGCAACAGGGTTCCTGAGGGCAAGCCGCCATCGTTGGCAACGATGGCCACGTTGTCCAGCGCATCGACTTTCAGGGTGAGCGGTGTCGCGCGGTCCATCGCCATGGGGCTTTACTTGAGCAGGTTGGGCAACCAGAGCGAGAAAGCCGGAACGTAGGTCACGAAGAGCAGGGTCATGCCCAGCGCGCCGTAGAAGGGCGCGATGGTGCGCATGACTTGCCCCACCGAGACGCCCCCGATGGCGCAGCCCACAAACTGCACCGTGCCCACCGGCGGGGTGTTGAGACCCAAGGCACAGTTGATGAGCATCAGAATGCCAAATTGCAAGGGGTCCATGCCGTATTGCATGGCAATGGGCATGAAG
>VEQC01000022.1 GCA_018883455.1 Limnohabitans sp.
AAATTCCTCCATCAAGTTCACCACCCTTGAAGTTGGCTTGGGCTACGCACTGGATAACAAAACGCAACTCACCATTGGTGTGCGCAACCAGAAATATGATCTGTCAGATCCATCACGTGGCAATTACAACCAAATGGTCAAGCTCAATGGTTTGATTTTTGGCGCTTCCTATAACTTTTAATCGGTTTGCACGCGCCACACGGCGCGTGCTTCGTTTTGTTGGCGAATTTCGATGAAACACTTACTAAGAACTGGTCTTTATTTATTTGTGGCAATCTTCGTAGGCGGTTGTGCGAATACTTCCCTAGACACTCAAAATGCATCGAGTACCGCCCCCGCACAGTCCACCTTCGGATTCGTCGACATCGCCAAGTTTGATCGTGACCTCAGCACGGCGCTCACTGGCGGCGTGCCTGAAATCACGGTCGTGATGTACGACAAAGTCAGCCCCAATCAAACACCGGATCGCCTCCAGAAGTGGCTCAACGGCGTCGAGCGCAATGGTGGGCAGGTCAATGTGTCGCCTCCGCCCAATGAACTGATGCCGCGCAACGCCCTGGCCATTGCCAGCATGTTGGGCGGCCTCTGGAATGCCATCAAAGCCACGACCGATATTCGTGACGCGAAAATGGTGCAAAGCGTCAAAGGCTACGATGCCACGATCTCGCTGGCCCGCAATCCTGCGGGGCAGGTGGTGATCGATAAAGTGATCTTCGTCAAACCCGCCCCGAGCAAGCCTTGATGGTGGGCGTGAGTTGCATCAACCCGAGGGCGCAATGAGCGCTTAAAAATTCATATTGGCATTCTAAAGGGTAAAGAACAGCCTATTTCACTCATCCCATTCGGATAACTCTCCGCCGAGCCATGAGCCGATCGCCACCCCCAGCGCCGTACTGGCGATAAGGCTGGGATTCAAAAAGGAAACACCCGGCAAAGGCAATCCCAATTCGGGGGAGGCCGCTACTTTGGCTTGGGATTCAGAGGCATGTTTTTTCAGCGCCAACTCCGCCAACAGGGCGCGTTGAACCAACAAGTAGAGGGCGTCGGGGTGGTGGGCCAGGGCATCACGGATCAATTGTTCCGCCACAGGGTCTTTGTGCGCCAAGCGCTGGCGGCTGATCTCCGAGAGAAATTGCAACAGTTGATCGCGTTCCGTAGCGTTCATGAAAACCTCGAATCATTTCAACCAACACGGTTCTGGTCCCAGGGGCCTCCTGGGGGATCCACACACGGCCTCTGCGGTCAGCGAGACCTGTGACGCCCATTTAACTGCGAGTCAGGCTGACCAGTTCGTTTGACTCGAAGATGGCCCCTCCTCGGGGAGGGAAAATTTTGGTGATCGATTTCAGCCGCACACCAAAGTCAGGGATATGCCAATAGGTTTCCTCCAGGCGTGAGTTGCCTGACCAACCCTTGAGTTCAAACCGGTAAGCCCAAAAAGTACCTGCGCCAATGGTGATTTTTTCGTAGGCCACGATCTTGATGTCCATGCTGCGGCGAAAACTCCCAAACTGGTTTTTGCCAATGCTCACGGAGGTCCATTTCTTACCCACCACAAGTTCGTCGCCGGGCATGTTGGTGAAGGGGGGGTCATAGGTGATCGTGCCAAAGGAGCTCGCCGCTTGCACAGAGGCACCGTCCAGTGTCGCAATGATTTCGTCCACCTCGGATTTGGCGTAAGCCAAGCCATTTTCAACCTTGTAAACCCGATAACTCGCGGTTTTGATCACGCGCCCGGTGTAATCGTCCTTGGTCACCCGCGTGAACGCGTCGTTGAGTTTCAAGCGCGGCTCGCCCGTCTTCTGCACCGCACCATTGCGGTCAGCTTGGGCAACAATTTTGGCCCGCTCCAGTGTTTCGAGCGCATAGGTGGCTTGTTGGGAGATCAGGCCATTCGGGTATTTCAACAAAAAGGCATAGAAATCCTGGGCGTTTTTGCTGTCCTTGATTCGATCCCACTCCGCCTTTTCTTGCGCGAATTGTTGCTCCCTTGCGGCTTCGGCCGAGAGTTTCTTGCGTTGAGCTTCCTCCTCTGCCTGAGCTCGCGCAAGGGCCAAATCTTTGAGACGTTGGGCTTCCTCGGCTTGCGCCCGAGCCAGTGCTTCCTGCGCCGCTTGGGCTTTCTTGCGCTCGGCCTCGGCGGCCAACGCAAGTTGTTGTTCGCGCTGGCGCGCCTCTTCTTGAGCGCGTTCGCGTGCCTTTTGTTCCGCAATGCGCTGGGTTTCCGCAAGCCTCAGGCGCTCTTGCTCACGCAATAGCGCCAATTGCTTCTCCCGCTCCATGGCCGCTTGCGCCTCGCGCTGCAGACGCTCCTCACGCGCTTTGGCCTCTTGCACTTCGCGCTGGTAGTCTTCCGCGGTGAACTTGAATTTTTGGCCATCATTGAACGCGAAGTCATCCTCTAAGCTGCTCGAGTCCCAGGGGATCTGACGGCCTTGGCTTTTTTGCCGCACTTGCAAGCGCACGCGCTTGAAAACGTCTTCAATGCGTGCCGGACGCTGCAACTCCTTGAGCAAAAAATGGGTGAACAAGCCATTGCCGGTGGCCTCGTCACCGTCCTCGGCCACGTTGCCGGGGGCCGTGGCAAAGGCCAGATAAGTGCCCGGAGGGGCATCGAGTTGCGCGAGTCCCTTACCGCTGCCGCTGCCCTCAAAGGGGTTATCGCGACAGGCGTCGAGCACGATAATGTTCATGCGGCTTTTGGAGTCGCGAAAGGCTTTGATGACTTGCTCAATGTCCACCGTCTGCTTGGGAACATCGTCCGCCTTGTCGATATTCGCATCCACCGGCACCATGAAGTTGCGCCAGTCGAGCTGCAGTCCGTGGCCAGCGTAGTACAGCATCGCGACCGCTTGCTGCCCCTTTAGGTCCGCCTGCATCCGGCTGATGGCTTGGGCCATGCTGTTGCGGTCACCATCGATCACATCAAACACCTTGAAACCCAACCGCCGCAACACCAGCGTCATGGCGCGCGCATCGTTGACCGAATTGGCCAGCGGGGGAACATGCTTGTAAGCCGCGTTGCCGATGACCAAGGCCACCCGAATGTCGAGCGGCGCCTGCGCTACTGAGGCGAATGAGGCCAGGAACAAACCGGTCGCGAGGGGTTTGACGAGTGCGCGCCAGGGGAAAAACTTCAATACAGCAGGCATGACAAATTTATAACACTGATTATTTTGGAAGGACATTCTCGATAGCCCTGAATTCTTAAGGATTGCAAGCCGATGGGGCGTTGTGCCATGCACCGTTAAGAGGCATTCAGAACCCATTGGCAAGACGGCAATTATTGGACAATGCGTGCTAAGACCCTTTGCTATTGACCGTCATGTACATTCCTGCGCATTTCGCGATCCAAGCCCCGGAGGCCCTGCACGACATCATTCGCGCCCACCCCTTGGGGGCCCTCGTCACGCTAGGCCCGGATGGGCTCGACGCCAACCACATCCCCTTTGAGTTGGATCTCAAACGCCATGTCCTCACCGCGCATGTCGCGCGCGCCAATCCGATTTGGCAGCAATGCGGCGATGGGATGGACGCCATGGTCATTTTTCGGGGCCAAGAGAGCTATGTCTCGCCCAACTGGTACCCCAGCAAGCACGAAACCCACCGTCAAGTGCCGACTTGGAACTACGTCGTTGTCCATGTGCACGGGCGTTTGACCGTTCAAGACAATGAACGCTTTGTGCGGGGGGTGGTCGCGCGGCTGACCCGCCAACACGAGGCCAGTGAACCCAAGCCTTGGAAGATGGGCGACTCCACACCGGAGTACATCGACAGCATGCTCCAAGCCATTGTCGGGATCGAGCTCGCCATCACCCGCATGGAAGGCAAGGCCAAGCTCAGCCAAAACCGGGAAGATCGCGACCGCCTGGAGGCCGCGCAAATGCTGGCACAAAAGGGGGCGACCGAGCTGGCCGAGGCCATGCGCACGGCCAAGTAAGCGTTTCAAGCCCGAGAGCCTCCTTGTTCTGCCCACGCCGTTTCTCTCTGCTTTTCGTGATTTTGTATGCGGGGCGCGCCACTGCGCACGAGTTTCCTGCCCTCAACATCACGGGGGCACATTTTCCCTCCAGTGGCGCCGCGCAGGCCGCCAGTGAAGGCCGAATCGAGGCACAGGATCTCAACTTGCGAGCAGGATTGCGCCCGGCGGCGTTGTTGGAATCCATCCCCGGCATGGTCGTCACACAGCACTCCGGGAGCGGCAAAGCCAACCAATACTTTCTGCGGGGCATGAACCTCGATCATGGCACCGATTTCGCCACCACCCTCAATGGTGTGCCCATCAATCTGCCCAGTCACGCCCACGGCCATGGCTACAGCGATTTGAATGTGCTCATGCCTGAGCTCGTCTGGCACGTCGATTACCGCAAAGGCCCTTACTTCGCGAGTGAGGGCGATTTTTCGTCGGCGGGCTCAGCCCATGTGGTCTACCGACACCAACTCGATCGACCCTTGCTCGATTGGAGCATGGGGCAGGGAGGCTATTTGCGTGGTTTGGCTGCAAGCTCGCAATCGCTCGGGGAGACGCGCCATTTGCTCATGGCGGTGGAGCGCCTCAACCATGAGGGGCCATGGTCCACGCCAGAGGGCTTGCGCAAGCTCAACAGCCAATTCATCTTGAGCGGGGGTAGCCCCAGAGAGGGTTGGTCGGCCAGCCTTTCCAACTACCGCGCACGCTGGACCGCCACCGATCAAATCCCGCAACGCTTGATCGATGCAGGCACCTATCAGGGCAAACCGTTTGGCCGCTTTGATTCGCTCGATCCGAGTTCTGGCGCTCATACCCAGCGCAGCAGTGTGTCCGGGCAATGGCATCGATCCTCCCCCAACGCGCGCAGCCGAGTCGACGCCTACGCGATTCGCTACGAGCTCGATCTGTTCTCCAATTTCACCTACCAACTCGAGCGTGCGAACGACCAATTTGCGCAATCAGACCGTCGCACCGCTTGGGGTGCACACGCGCAGCACACGTGGCTCGCATCCGTAGGCGATCATTTCGAAGTCTTGCAAACGCTCGGCATTCAATGGCGGGCGGATCGGATCCAGGCCGGACTGTTTGATTCCGAATACCGACAACGTCAAGCCACGGTGCGCGAAGATGCCATCGCGCAATCCCTGCTCGGCGTTTATGCCGAGAGCGACATCACCTGGACGTCGGGCGTGCGCAGCGTGGTGGGCTGGCGCCTTGATCAATACCAAGCCCGAGTCGACAGTGCCCTGCAAGCCCTCAATTCCGGGCGCTCTGCGGCGGTCCGCGGCTCTCCCAAGCTCTCCCTCATTCTGGGGCCTTGGCGCGATGCCACGTTTTTCATCAATTCGGGCGAAGGGTTTCACTCCAACGACGCCCGTGGCACCACAACGCGGGTCGATCCGCGCTCGGGCGAACCCATCACACCCGTGCCGGGTTTGGTTCGCTCGCGTGGGCAAGAGTGGGGTGTTGAGACGCCCGTGACGGCGCACTGGCAGACCGCTTTGGCGCTCTGGCAATTGGATTTCGACTCGGAGTTGGTCTATGTGGGGGATGCTGGCAATACCCAGGCCGGGCGTCCCAGCCGTCGCACGGGCGTGGAGTGGCGGCACCACTGGCAAAACCAGAGACCCTGGCGCATCGATGCGAACTTCGCCTGGACACGCCCCCGATACGTGGATGCCGACCCCTCAGGGCCATTCATCGTCAATGCCGTGCAGCGGGTGGCCCGTGTGGTGCTCGCCTATGACGCGCAAGGGCCGTGGGCTGGCTCCTTGGTTTTGCGCCACATCGGTTCGGCGCCTCTGGTGGAGGACAACACGATTCGCGCCGAGCCCAGCACGACCCTCTACCTGCGTTTGAGTCGGCAATTCACCCCGGATGTCGGTATGACCCTGGATGTCTTAAACCTCACCGATCGCCGCTACCATGACATGCGTTATGTGTACACGTCGCGGCTCAGCGGTGAGCCGGTGGCAGGTGTCCGTGACGTTCATGGCCATGCGGCTGAGCCCCGAACTTGGCGCGTGGCGGTCCGCATGCGCTTTTGACCCCACAGGGGGCAGGGCGGATGCGCTGTTGCCGCATGGGCGCGCGGGACTTTGACTTTTGCCATAATGAACGCTATGCAAGCCCTTCGCGCCTCACGTCTTCTCACCAGCTGGGTCCTGGCGTGGTTTGCGTTGTTTCTGGGCACGGCGGTGGCCGCATCGGTGGTCGCCCCGGAAGGTGTGCAGTGGGTTTGTTCGCCCGCGGGCGGCGCGAAATTGCTCGATGCGCAGGGTGAGGATTTCCAACCCCAGACCGCCAGCATGGACTGTCCGCTGTGCGCCTTTGGCGCCACGCTCCCGCCCAACACCGCTGCGTCCATCCTGATCGAGGCGTCTGCCCAAACCCAGGCCATGCTCAATAGGGGCCACCCGGTCTGGCTTGTCGCCCCACCATTGCCCTCACGCGGGCCACCTGTTTCCCTCGCCTTGGCAACGCGCTAAAGACTTGGCTTGGGAACGCTGTGGTTCCCGTCGTTCGCCTTCGCGCGGCTCATCCCCATTCCCGCACGGATCCTTGTTCCGTTTGGCAGCCGGCTTGAGGGTGCATGGCTGCGCGAACCGCTCCCCCTAAATTGCAACCGATTAGAGGAATCGCCCATGAAATTGTTGTCCCGTCTCATCACCACCACCACACTCGCCACGCTTGCCACAACCGTCGTGGCACAAAACGTCACCGTCTCCGATGCCTGGGTGCGCGCCACCGTCGCCGGCCAAATGGCCACGGGAGCATTCATGAAAATCACCGCCAAAGAGCCTGGCAAACTCATTGCGGGTAGCAGCCCCGTGGCGGGGGTGGTCGAAGTGCACGAAATGAAAATGGAAAAGGACGTCATGAAGATGGCCGCCTTGCCCAATGGCCTCGATTTGCCGGCTGGACAGACGGTCGAGCTGCGTCCGGGCGGCTACCACATCATGCTCATGGACCTCAAGGCGCCTTTGGCCGCTGACAGCACGGTGCCCGTGACCTTGGTGTTCCAGGACGCCAAGGGCAAGCAAACCAAGCAAGAGTTCAAACTTCCCGTCAAAGCCATGATGGGCGGGGGCGGGCACAAGCACTAATGAAAAAAAAGGCCGCTTCTCACGAAGCGGCCTGCTCAAACCTTGGGTTTGCGAGTGCTCAGAAGAAACGATGCACGTAATCCAAATACAGCCGGTGGTCACGTCGGAAGTTCTTGCTTCCGCCTTGGCCAATCGCATTGATCGTGCCAGTCACATCGGCGTTGTAGCGCAGGTAGTTGTAACGCGCATTTAAACCTTTAACCATCGGGATCGCGTAGCGAATGTCGACCTCGGTCTCTTTCTCTTTGGCGCTGCCGAGTTGGGGGTCCACGTTGTTGCGCGCGCCAGTCCCGAGCTTGTAGCCCAAGGTGGTGTTCAAGCCCGGCACCATCGTGTTCCAGTTATAGCCCACCCGAATCATGCGCGCGAGCTCACCATCGTTGGTCATGTCATTGCCGGACGTAGCTCCCGTGGGGAAGAAGTTGGTGCCGTGATCCTGAATCAAGCTTCCGGCCCGCGCGGGGTTGCTTCCCGCAAAGTTATCCTCGATCCACAGTCCCCGAAACTTTGCCACGGCGCCCGTCAGGGTGAGGTAGCCTGTCTTCCACTCGCCACTCACGTAAACACCACGACCATTGTTTTGGCAAGCGCCCGAGGCGGGTTTATCCAACTCCTTCTCGGCATCGCAGGTGAAGAGCGGGCCCGCATTGGAAGAGGTGGAAGTCCCCACGGAGAACTTGGCTTGGTCTTTGTTGGCCAGAGGCATCAAGTAGGAGCCCACAAGGGCGTATTTGCGCAGATAGTCTTTCGATTCCAGCGACTCGGCCTCGACCGAGTAGGGCCCACGCACAAAGCTCCCGCCATAAATGGCCAACCGGTCGATGACACGGCTGACTTGGCCTGAGACCGGGCTTTGCTCGGTCCCGATCTTCACAAACTTGTTGCCGTTGCGGGGCAGCCAGGTGTCGTAAATCGCGCCATAGAGTCGCACACCCTCGGTGGGGGTCAAACTCGCGGAAACCCCATGAAAGGTGTCTTCCACCGCACGGCTATACGTGCTCTTGAGCAAAAGACTGTTATGGGCTTGGCGGCCAATTTTGGCTTCAAAGAGGTCGGCATGCTTGAGTTTGACAATCGCCTTGCCAATCGCGTTCCAGTTGTTGGCAATTTGCGTGGTGCTGCCCGATTGGAACGGCAAAAGCTCACTTTTGGGAACGCCAGATTCTCCCGTTTTCTGCACCTGATAACCCGAGATCTCCACGCCCACGAAGTCATTGAAATAGGGCGATTTGTACTCCAGTTGCAGACCCACGGCCGACTGTTTGAAATCGTTGGTGGTGGACACTTGGTCGACATCAAATTGAACCCAACGCGATTTGAGTTCCAATGAATGCCCCGCCAGATCGGCGGCACAAACCACTGCAGGTAAGGCACCGAGGATGAGCAGCGGCAAGGCCTTGGGGGATAGTTTTCCTGACACGACATGTCTCCTTGATTGAATCAGTGCGCGCAGTCTAGGGACGGCTCGACATTTCAACAATTGGATTTATTGCAAGGATTGTTGCTTGCTGTGCAATAGTGTCTCGCGTCATTGGGTGGCAAACGAGCTCGGCGTGTGCCATCCACAGGAAGGCCTGTGATAACCTTACTCCATCTCAGGTTATTCAAACGGAAGACGCGACATGGATTTACATCTGCAGGACAAAACCGCCTTGGTCACCGGCGCGAGTGTGGGCATTGGTCGAGGCATCGCCAAAGCCTTGGCAGCCGAAGGCGTCCGCGTGGCGATTTCAGCCCGCCGTGTGGACAAGCTGCAATCATTGGCCGACGAAATTGTGATGGCGGGGGGAAAGGCCCCCGTGATCATTGAATCCGACCTCTACGCGGAGGACGCTGCCCCCCGTTTGGCGGCTGCAGCCGTGGCGGGTCTCGGCCATGTGGACATCCTCATCAACAACGCGGGGGGCTCGCGCAGCTTCAAAGAGTTGCACGTGAGCGAGGAGGCCTGGCAAGAGGCCATTACCCTGAATTTTCACCGTCCCCGCCAAGTGGCCGACGCCTTGATCGACCAAATGATTGCCCGCAAGTGGGGACGCATCATCAACATCACCGGCAAGAGTGAGCCCGAGCACACCAATGGCGCGTTCTGCGCCAAAGCCGGCTTGCACAGCTGGGCCAAGGGACTCTCGCGCATGGTCGGTCAGCACGGCATCACGGTCAATTGCATTCCGCCGGGGCGCATCCATTCCGAGCAGATTTTTCGCAACTACAGCCCAGAATACCGTCAGTGGCAATGCGAGAACGAAATTCCCGTGGGCCGCTATGGCGAGCCCGAGGACTTGGCCAACCTGGTCGCCTTTCTGGCCTCGCCGCGTGCCGACTACATCACCGGTGCAGTGATCCCGGTCGACGGCGGCTTGCGCCGCTACCAGTTCTGATTGCAACCCATTGAGCGTCGAAGGAGTTGTCCATGCACCCCCTTAACCGCCGTCGCGTGATTGCCGGGCTGCCGCTCGGCCTCATGGCCCTCTCCATGGGCGCCCAAGCGGATGCTTGGCCCAGCAAACCCATCCGCCTGGTCGTGCCCTTTGCCCCGGGGGGCACCAGCGAGATTGTGGCGCGCTCAGTCGCCGCCGAGTTGACCAAACAACTCGGTGTGAGCGTGTACGTGGACAACAAACCCGGTGGGGCTGGGGTCACCGCCATGACCGAAGTTTCGAAAGCGGCCCCAGACGGCTACACCCTCATCCTCACCCATGTGGGGACCCTGGCCGTCAACCCCTACATGCTGAAAAACCAGCCCTACGACGTCAACCGCGATTTCACGCCCGTCACGCTCTTGGCCAAGGTGCCCAATGTGTTCGTGATCCACCCGGATGTTCCGGCGCGCAATTTTCGGGAGTTTCTGGCCTACGCCAAGGCCAATCCCGGCAAACTCAATTACGGCTCGGCTGGCAACGCGAGCGCCGGGCATTTGGCCATGGAGTACCTCAAGCTCGTGACGGGGCTCTTCATCACCCACATTCCTTATCGGGGCACCGGGCCGCAGCTCACCGATTTATTGGCTGGGCGCACCCAAGCCTCCTCTGCGGGCATGCCAGCTTTGGGCGCGCACATCCGCAGCGGTAAATTGCGTGCCATTGCCGTGGGAACCCAGCAGCGCATCCCCGCCATGCCCGATGTGCCCACCGTGGCCGAAATGGGTTACAAAAACTTTGAGACCTCTCAGTGGTATGGCCTGCACGTTCCCGCGGGCACGCCAGCGGAGATCATCAAACGGCTGCAAGAAGAGTGCTACAAAGCCCTGCGCTCAAGCGCAGTGACCGAGCGCTTCGCCACCGACAATGCCATGGGTGGCGGCGGCCCCTCGGCCGAGTACGCCGAGTTTGTGCGCAAAGAGCAAATCGTCTGGCGCGACATTGTGCAGCGCGCCGGCATCAAGCCCGACTGATCAATCGCCCGAGGGGAGCTTGCGCTTGCGCAAAACCTCAAAGAGGTATTCGTGAAACATGGCGGCGGCGGGTCGCAAGCTGCTGCCCTGTTTGCGCAACAAACCCAGGCGGCGCGAAATACTCGGTTTGCGCAAGGGCAAACCCACCACGCTGCTGTGGTTGGTCGGTAGGGCGGTGCGGGGAACGGCGGCAATGCCCAAGCCGGCCTCCACCATGCCGAGCAAGGTGCCGATATGACTGACCTCAAATGCATAGTGCGGCTGAAGATCGACCTTGCTCATCACATCGTCAACCAACTGTCGGTTGCCGCTGCTGCGCGCCACGGAAATCAGGCGTTCGCCTTCGATTTGCGCCCACTGCAAGCTCTGGCGCTTGGCCAGGGGGTGGTCGCGCCGCATGGCCACCACAAAGGGGTCGTCATGAATCCCTTCAAAGGCGATTTCAGGCATCAAGTTATTCATGAAGCCAATTCCAAAATCCGACTCGCCCGACAACACGCTCTGCAAGGTCTGGTTCATCGATTCATCGATCACCCGAATCCGGATGGAAGGGTACTTGGCGGAGAAGCTGCGAATGACTTGCGGCAAGAAGTAAATGGCCGCAGAGGGGACGCAGGCCACCGTGACGCGTCCACTGCGCGTGGCGGCAATGTCGGAAATTCCCAAGATGGCCGATTCCAAGTCATCGATCGCCGCGCGTGCGCGCTCCAAGAAAACCCGGCCAATCGCCGTCAACTCCACCTCGCGTGTCGTTCGGTTGAAGAGTCGCGTGCCGATGATGGACTCTAATTTTTCAATCCGGCGGCTCAAGGCGGGGGGCGAGAGGTGAATTTCTTCGGCTGCCGCACGAAAACTGCCCCGTTCCGCCACGGCAATGAACGCTTGGAGTTGCTGTAAATCGAAATTAATGTGTGCCATGCACTAATCATATTAAAAATTGCAATTCATTTAATACGGGAAATCCTGCACCATACGCACCTCTCAACGTCAATCGGACGTTTTTTTTGCTTGGAGGCAACCGCATGAACCACTCGCGACGCGCCTGTTTGGCCCTCATAACCCTACTGGCATGGGCGGGTGGAGCCTACGCGCAACCCGAAAAACCCATCACCTTGGTCGTGCCCACCGCTGCCGGGGGCGGCAACGACGCCATGGCCCGCACCATCGCCCAGAAACTCGGGGTGCTCATGGATCGCACCGTCATCGTGGAAAACAAAGCCGGCGCCAACGGCGCTTTGGCCGCTGAGTATGTGGCCAAGGCCCCACCCGATGGCAACACCCTCATGTTTGGCTACATCGCCACGCACGCCATGAACCCCGCGTTGCAAAAACTGCGCTACGACCCCGTGCGCGATTTCGAACCCGTGGGCTTGGTGGGTTACTCCCCCACGCTCTTGGTGGTCCACCCCTCCTTAGGGGTGAAGGACGCCAAGGAGTTGGTGCGGCTACTCAAAGCCAAGCCCGATCAATACAGCTTTGCTTCGGCCGGCAATGGCACCGCACCGCACTTTGTGGCCGAACTCTTCAAGATGTCGACCCAAACCGAACTCTTGCACGTTCCCTACAAGGGCTCTGCGCCAGCCATCAACGACACCATTGGCGGCCAAACCCAAGTCATGTTCCCCAGCCTCTTTACGGGCGTGCCTTACGTGAAAGCGGGCCGACTCCAGGCCTTAGGCGTGGCGGGCAATAAACGCTCGCCCGTTTTGCCCAACGTACCTACCCTCAAGGAGCAAGGCATCGACGGGGTGGAGGTGGATCAGTGGTACGCCATTTTTGCGCCCGCCAAAACACCCAAAGCGCAAATCACCAAACTCAACCAAATGCTCAACAAGGTTCTGGAGGACAAAGAGATCATCAAGCGCATAGAGGGGCACGGGGCCGATGTGGAGACCAGCACGCCTGAGCAATTGGGTGAGTGGGTTCGCAAAGATTTGGCCAAATGGCGTCAAGTGGTCCAAAAGGCCAAACTTCAGGCAGATTGAAATGGCGCGTCCACGTCGCACCCTGCCGTGCGTGCTCATGCGGGCGGGGACGTCACGCGGCCCTTTCTTTCTCAAGGAATGGCTGCCCGAAGATCCCGAGGTTCGTGACCAAGCCCTCATTGGGGCCATCGGTGCTTCCGATCCTTTGCAACTCGATGGTCTGGGGGGCAACAGCAGCCTCAACAGCAAAGTGGCGATCGTCTCGCGCTCGAGCCAACCCGATTGCGACCTCGACTACCTCTTCGCTCAAGTGGGCGTGGGCCACCAATCCGTCGACACCCGCCCCAACTGCGGCAACATGCTCTCCGGTGTAGCGCCTTTTGCCATTGAGCAGGGTTTGATCGACGCTCAAGAAGGCACCACCACCGTTCGAATTTACAACGTCAACACCGGTTCTCGCATCGAGGCTACGGTGCAAACACCGGGGGGCCGCGTGACTTACGAAGGCTCAGCGCGGATCGACGGCGTGGCCGGTACCGCCGCGCCCATCTTGCTCAATTTCCTCGACGCCTGGGGCGCCGTCACCGGCGCACTTTTTCCCACGGGTCAGCGCCGCGAGTTCATCTTGGGCACAGAGGTCACCTGCATCGACGCCGCCATGCCCCTCATGATCATGCGTGCAAGCGATCTCGGGCTCAGTGGTCGCGAACGCCCGGCCGAACTCGATGCCAACAGCGAGTTACTGGCCAAGATTGAAGCCATGCGGCGGGAAGCGGGCCTGCGCATGGGCTTGGGCGACGTCAGTGCGAGCGTGGTGCCCAAGCCCGTGATCGTGAGCCCGGGCGATACGCCCGAGAGCATTGTCTCGCGCTACTTCACGCCTCACCGCTGCCATGCCTCGCACGCCGTGACGGGGGCGATTGGCGTGAGCACCGCTTTTGCCTTGCCGGGGACGGTCGCATCCGGACGCACGCGCACGCCTGGGAGACATCCCTTGGCCGTGGTGCACCCCCAAGGGCAAATTGACCTCGACGTGCAAATTGAAGGCAGTGCAGACGACGCGGTCGTCACCAAGGCCGCCTTGGTGCGAACCGCGCGCAAAATTCTGCAAGGTGAATTGCATTTGCCTGACTATGTCTTTCCAGGCTTGCATGAGCCCCTCGCGCAGGAGCGTGTGCAAAGCTATCCGCAAGAGCCCATCACCATCATCGTGCCCACCAGCGCGGGCGGGGGCAATGACACCATGGCACGCGTCTTGGCGCGCAAGCTCGGGCCCGATCTGGGGCAGACCATTGCGGTCGACAACCGTGCCGGCGCCAACGGCAGCGTGGCGGCCGAATACGTGGCCGCCGCACCCGCCGATGGCTACACCCTCATGTTTGGCTACATCGCCACGCACGGCATCAACCCAGCCATGCAAACCCTGCGCTACGACCCGCTGGAAGATTTCGCGCCCATTGGGCTCATTGGCCACTCCCCGAGCGTGCTGGTGGTGCCGTCGGACTTGGGGTTGAAAACCGCCCAAGACCTCTGGCGAGCCTTGCGTCAGTCCGAAGGCCGAATGAACTACGCCAGCGCCGGTGAGGGCACCGTGCCCCACTTGGCGGCGGAAATGTTGCTCCGTCAACACGACGCTGCGGCCGAGGGCGTGAGCCATGCCGGTGCGGCGCCTGCGCTCAATGCCTTGGTGCGGGGCCAAGCGCAATGGATGATCCCGAGCCTCTTTAGTGCCCTGCCGTACCTCAAGACCGGCAAGCTGCGCGCGCTCGCGGTCGCCGCGCCTGAGCGTCTGGCCACCTGGCCAGAGGTCCCCACGTTTGCCGAGCTTGGTCTGGCAGCGCTTGACTTAACCCAGTGGTATGGCTTGTTCGCCCCCGCACGCACGCCGCGCGCGGTGGTCGAGCGACTCAATCAAAGTCTCAATCGTGTTTTGTCGTCACCCGAGACCGCATCGCGTTTGCTGGAAGACGGCGTGCAAGTGCAAACCAGCAGCCCAGAGGCGCTCACCACCCACGTGCAAGCTGAATTGCAGCGCTGGCGGGGGGTGATCGACGCGTTTGAGATTCGCGAGGTGACCGAGAGCATCCTCTAGCGCAGCGTGGGCAGGTCTTAGCCCACACTAGAGGTCGAGCACCAGTCCTTCGCCCGCCGCGTGGGAGACGCAGACCATCATCGAGCGATTGGCCTCGCGCTCGGCTTTGGTCAAAATGCTGTCGTGGTGCGCCACCTGGCCACTGATCACGCGGGTCTCACAGGCACCGCACAAGCCTTCGCGGCAACTGAAACTCGCGCCAATGCCTTGGTCGAGCAAGGCATCGAGCAAGGATTGACCGGCTTGAACCGACACCGTTCGCCCGGAGCGCTGCAAGGTCACGGTGTAACTCCCGTTGGCCTCTGTGGGGGCCTCGACGGCGCTAAAGCGTTCGATAAAGGCATGGGGCTTGCCCTGCTGCTCGCACGTCGCCACAAATCCATCGAGCATGGGCGCGGGGCCACAGGCGTAAAAATGCGTGTCGGCGTCAAACCCCGAGAGCAGGGCGGCCAGGTTCGGAGGCCCCCCCGCCACATCGTCAAAGTGGGTGTGAACGCGCACCCGCTCACCGGCCATGGCCTCGATCTCCGCAACAAATGCGGCCTGCGCGCGCGAACGGGCGCAATAGAAAAAATCGACTTCCGCGTTTTGGGCGGCCAGCGTGCGCAACATGCATAAAAGAGGCGTCACCCCAATCCCGCCCGCGAGCAAGACATGACGACTCGCCCCCGCGCGCAGTGCAAAGTGGTTGCGCGGCGGGCTAATGGGCAACACATAACCCACTCGGAGTTGCTCATGGATATAGCGCGATCCTCCACGGCTTTGCCGCTCCAGCAACACCGCGATCACATAGCGTTGCGGCTCTTGGGGCGAGTTGAGCAAGGAATAGCTGCGCACAAGTCCATTGGGCAATTGCACATCAATGTGCGCGCCTGGCGTGAAGGGTTCAAAGGCGGGGCTACCCGGGGCGGGGAGCAATTCCAGGCTGATCACGCCATCGGCTTCATACCGGAGGGTACGCACGCGGGCTTGGTGGGTCATGGAGTCGGTCATGGGGGCCTCAAAAAGAAAAGGGGCGTCACATGATGGAGAGTCCACCATCGACCATCAGCGTCGTGCCGGTGATGAAAGACGCTTCATCCGAGGCAAGCCAAAGAATCGGCGCGGCGATCTCGTCAGGGTCGGCCCAACGTCCGAGCAGCGAGGTGGTTTGCCGCTCGGTCTTGAGGACCGCCACGTCTTTGCCCGCAGCGCGGGCGCGCGCGAGGTGAAAATCCGTGAGCGTGGAGCCCGGGCAAACCGCATTCACCCGAATTCCGTGGCTCGCCTCTTCAAAGGCCAGCGTGCGGGTGAGGGCGAGTTGAGCGGCCTTGGTGGCATCGTACAAACCCATCCCTTTGCGCCCCGTCACCGCATAGCATGACGAGACAAACACAATGCTCGCTTGTCCGCTTTGTCGTAAGGCGGGCAGGGCGGCGCGGCAGTAGTGGGCGGCGCCCACCACATTCACCGCCAGCATGGCCTCCCAAGCTGAGGTGCTCGCCTCGGCCAAGGCCGAGTAGTCACGCATGGCGGCGTTGTTGATGAGAATGTCGAGCTTTCCGTAGGCCGCGAGTGCCCGCGCGACAGCTTGCGCCGCCAGGCCCTCATCACGCACGTCCGCGATGAAGGTTTGCACCTGTGCCTCGGGAACTTGCTCAGTGATCCATTGCGCCGTGCCAGCCAGGCTCTCGGCGCTCGCGTCCACCAAGGTGACCGCCGCGCCCTCACGGCAAAACCGCAAGGCCGTGGCCGCGCCAATGCCAGCACCACCGCCCGTGATGAGCGCGGATTTACCGCTCAAGCGGGGCAGGCTGGCACTCATTCGGCTTTGGCTCCGGTGTCCTTGATCACTTTGCCCCAGCGGCCAATCTCGAGCCGGATCCAGTCACTGAACTGCTGCGGGGTGGTGGCCACGATATCGAACTCCATCTCGATGAGCCGTTTGCGAATATCGGGTTGCTGCAAAATTTTGACGATCTCGCGGTGGTAACGCTCAATGATGGGCGCAGGTGTGCCGCCCGCCGTCAAAAAGCCAATCCAAGAGGTGGCCTCAAAATCCTTGTAGCCCGACTCGATCAAGGTCGGAATATCGGGTGTGCTCGCAAACCGCTTGCTGCCCGAGGTGGCGAGCAGTCGCAAGCGGCCTTCCTTCACAAACTGTTGCACATTGCCCGGCACCAAAAGCGCCGCCTGCACATTGCCCGCGATCAAGTCGGTCACCGCTGGTCCGGCGCCGCGGTAGGGAATGTGCGTCATGTGAAAGCCCGCGGCCGATTTGAGCATCTCCATCGTCAGGTGCGAGGCGCTGCCCATCGCCACCGAGCCATACGAATACTTGCCGGGGGAAGCTTTGGCCGCCGCCACCAGCTCTTTCACACTGGTGATGCCGGTGGCCGGGTTGACCACCAGGTACTGAGGCGATTTCACCGCCAGCGTGATGGGGGCCAAATCCTTGAGCGGATCGTAGGGCATCTTGTCAAACAGGGTCACATTGATCGCCAACGGACCGTTGTAGCCAATCAAGAGCGTGTGTCCATCGGGTGTGGCGCGCGCCACCTCATGGGCGCCCAGGTTGCCGCCCGCACCAGGCTTGTTCTCGACCACCACCGGTTGTCCCAAGGCCTCTTGCAGCTTCGGTGCCACCAAGCGCGCGAGCACGTCGTTGGTGCTGCCCACAATGGGCACCACAATCCGAATGGGGCGGGTGGGAGCCCACTCCGCCGCTGTTTGCGCGCTGGCCCAGGAGCCGCACAGGGCCAACAGGGCAAAGGTCAATCCCTTGGTAAAAGAAAGGGTCATGGTCGGTCTCCGGGGTAATGAGGGGCGAGATTCAAAGGGTAAAGACGGGCTTGTTCACGCTGTCGGTGAGGTTCTCCTTGGCCCACGCCAGCGGATCCTGATCGCGCGGCAAGAGCACGCCGGCGGGGCGCACGCGTTGCGCCTGGGCGTCTAGCGCAGGCGGTTCCTCGCCGTGCTCAAGGTTGAGTGCCGCCTCGTGCAACATGCGACGCGCCATCACAATGGCTTTGTCGGTAGGCAGCAGTTGTTCGGCTTCGTGGTTTTGAATCGGCCCCATGCTCTCTTGCAAGGAGTAGTCTTGCGCAGAGAAGCCAAACACCCCGCTGTAAGCGCGCTTTTCTTTTTGCGCGACCCGATCCATCAGGTAATCGTTATCGCGGTTGGATTTGGGCACAAAGCTGCCTGGCGATTCGTACTCCACATGAATGCCCAAACCCGCGTCCATGGCGGCCACTTCCTCGGCGTTGAGCGGTCGGGAGGGTTGCCAGTTGATGCTCCAAGCCCAGCAGCTGTAGTCATCGATGGGCACCCACACATGGCCGCCCAAGGCGTGGTCGCCAAACGGAGCGATAAGGGTGAACCAGGGGAACAGCCATTGCGTGACGCGCCAATAGTAAGAATCGGGCTCACCCATGCGGCGCCCGAACAAACTCAAGCCAAAGGGCATCTTTTCAATCTCAAACACCACATTGCCATCGGCCTTGATGTAGTCCAAGGCCTTGACGCCCTTGTGCATCGGGTCGTTGTCCACCTCATAGCGGTGCACGTACGACACGTGGGCCGTGTCAATTCCACCTTCCATGGCTTGGAGGTAACTGGAATATTGCAGGCGCTTGCTCACATACACGTGTTCGCGTGGCAGGGTGCACCACTCCAACTCCGGTGGCTGCGGTTGCTTTTCGGGTGGGCCCATATACGCCCAGACAATCCCGCCGCGCTCGACACAGGGGTAGCCCTTGATGTGCATGCGCGAGCAGGCCTGAGGCGAGGAGGGCACCTCCACACAGCGGCCATCGCCATCGAACTTCACGCCGTGGTAAGCGCAACGAATGCCATTTTCTTCATTGCGCCCGAAATACAAGGAAACCCCTCGGTGCGAGCAGAACTCACTGATCAAGCAAGCCCGGCCATCGGTGTTGCGAAACGCGAGCAGCTTCTCGCCCAGCAACGGCACCCGCACTTGGGGGCCATCGGGCTCGGCAATCTCGCTCGAGAGCAACGCCGGAACCCAATAGCGGCGCATGAGGTTGCCCATCTTGGTGCCAGGACCCACTCGGATGAGGGTTTCAGACATTTCCTTGTTCATAAACATGTACTCCAGTCACGGCTTGTCAATGGGGACGGGGCGATGGCCTCCTCCCTCTCACCTTCGAGAGTTTAGGCGTGAATTGCCCAACTTCAAGCCCGATTGTCGCCAAGGTACCAAGCCCGATGGCTCAGGCCCGGGCGCGCCGGGCAAGGGTGTTTTGCAGGTGAAATTTGAAGGCCTGCGCCACCGGGGAGAGCTTCTTGGCCTTGGGGTGCACGATGTGCCACACCGAGGGCAGGGGGAAGCCTTGCACGTCGAGCACCTTCACCCCGTGCTCGCGCGTGTGGCCATGCAGGGCGTGCTGCGACAGCACGCCCAAGCCCAAGCCCCCCGCCACCGACTCCCGCACCGCCTCATTGCTGCCGAGCTCAAGGCGGATATCGGGGCGAAAACGGTGGCGGCGGAAATGTGCGTCGGCGGACATCCGCGTGCCGGAGCCCTTCTCCCGCAAGATAAAGCGTTGTGTCGATAGGGTTTCGAGCGGAATGTGGGAAGCTCGCGTGAGCGGGTCTCCCGCAGGGGCAATCACCACAATCGGGTTGTCCATGAAGGTTTCATCGAGTAAGTCCATGTCTGCGGGCGGCATGGACATGATGTAGAGGTCGTCGAGGTTTTGGCGCAGGCGCTGCACCACGTTGTCGCGGTTGAGAATTTCCAAGGCCACATCAATTTGCGCGTGCTTGCGGCAAAAAGAGCCAATCAGGCGGGGCATGAAGTACTTGGCCGTGCTCACCACCGCAATGCGCAATTTACCGCGAGAGAGGCCTTTGACGCTGTCGATCGATTGCTCAAAAGCTTCCCATGTTTGGGTCATGCTGCGTGCGGTCTCTGCCAGTTGACGTCCCACATCCGTGAGGTAGAGCTTTTTCCCCACGACCTCATACAAAGGCAATCCCACCGATTCCGTGATCTCCCGCAACTGCATAGAGGCGGTGGGCTGCGTGACATGCATGACGCGCGCAGCCGCGCTCACGCTGCCCGTGTCGGCCAACGCCATCACCAAACGCAATTGACGGAAAGTCAGATGCATAGATTAAATTCTATGTATAAAGCCATTAGAATTGATTTTACACAGATGCTCGATTTCCCTAGGATCACGTCTTATTCGAATCCTTGGAGCCCTCTGTGCAAAACCTGCTCGATCCCGCCATCTTGTTCTTTGTGTTCGGCGTGCTCGCTGGCGCCTTGCGGTCCAATTTGGAAATTCCGCCGGCCATCGCCAAATTTCTCTCGCTTTACTTGCTCATGGCATTGGGCCTCAAAGGCGGTTTCGCCTTGGCTAAATCTGGCCTCACGCCCGAGATCATGGTGAGCTTGATCGCGGCCATGCTCATGGCTTTTGTGGTTCCCGTGCTGGGCTATGCCTTTCTCAAGAACCGCATCGCCCGCTTTGACGCGGCTGCTGTGGCGGCTGCCTATGGATCGGTGAGTGCCGTGACCTTTGTCACCGCCGTGCAGACGCTGGAGAACAGTGGTCTCACGGTGGGGGGGCATATGGCCGTGGCCATGGTGCTGATGGAGTCGCCCGCCATCATTGTGGCGGTCTTGCTCGCCAACACCTTGCGCGCCGCCGCCCCGGCTTCAGCCAACCTCGTGATCTCCGCAGGCGGCACCGCTGCGGTGGGAGGCCTCTCGGCAGGGCCGTCCATCTCGGTGGGCAAAATTCTGCACGAGTCCCTCACCCACGGCGCGCACCTGCTGCTCCTGGGGTCGATGCTGATTGGCTACCTCAGTGGCGAAGCAGGCAAGACCACCATGCAGCCTTTCTCGGGCGATCTCTTCAAAGGCATGCTGGCATTCTTTCTGCTCGACATGGGCTTGATGGTGGCGCGCAATTTCAGCGACGCTCGCAAGGCCTCCCCCGTGCTGATCGGCTACGCCGTTCTGGGGCCCTTGGTGCACGCCACATTGGCGCTGGGTTTGTCCTGGCTACTGTCGCTACCCGTCGCAGACGCGGCCCTGCTCATGGTGCTCTCGGCCAGCGCCTCCTACATTGTGGTGCCCGCCGTCTTGCGCTACGCCATCCCCGAGGCCAACCCTGCGGTTTATTTCGGCCTCAGCCTGGGCATCACCTTTCCTTTAAACATCCTCTTTGGCATCCCGGTCTACACGGCGGTGGCCCAACAAGTCTTGGGCTAAGGCGTCCCCCCAAAGCGCCGGCCAATAGACCAGTGACGGGGCAGGGGAAAGCCCCGTCATCGTCTGCACAAGAGGCCTCTTTGGCCTAGCATGAGGCCTCTTGAATTCAGAAGGAAGAATTGCTCATGCGCAGAACGGGTATTGCACGCACGGCGCTGGTATTGGCCCTCGCGGCCACGGGGGTGGTCACGGCCCAAGTGGCCGACACCGTCACGGCCTCCCGGGTAAGTGCAGCCCCGGCGCAAGCCCACCCCCTCCTGCCCGCGAGTCGTCTGCAGGGCGAAGCCCTCTTGCGCTTTTGGGGGTTGCGCATTTACCAAGCGCGGCTGTGGCTCGCGCCAGAGGCTCGCCCGAACAACTGGAGCGAACACCCCTTGGCTTTGGAG
>VEQC01000185.1 GCA_018883455.1 Limnohabitans sp.
TCTGGAGGAATTTCTCGTAGGCAGCGGTGTCGTCGCGCTTTTGCTTGATCAGGTCTTCGAGGAGCTTGGAGATCTCGTCGTAAAACTTCGGATCAGTCAGTTGATCCCGAATGATCGTCTTGCGGACGTTGTTGATGATGCCTTCAGCAATCGCATTCCTCGACAGCTTGCCCTTCTGGTTGAGCTTCTTGGCAATGGCGTCGTGAATGCCGGTTTCGATGATCAACTCGGTCAGTGAGAGCGAGCTGAGATTTCCCAAATCTTCAGCTGGGTCTGCTTGGATGTAGGTGTTGATGAGGTGGCGCATATCCGCCTCATAAGGCTTACCCTTTTCCTTTGACACACCGAGTTTTCGTCCGTCCTTTTGCTATTTAATAGGTCGTCACTTTTTTTGAGCATTTGAACCGCCGTACCACTATTTATTATTATTTAGTATAAAAAGAATTTATTAAGGCAGTAATATAGTACAAATTAAATTGAATTACAAGGAATTTATAACCAGTCTTCATCATGGTTAAACGCGTCGTTTGCAGTCGATACGGGTTTAACTATTGAAATCAATGGTTTGATCTCAAATGTCTGCATTTTTTGCAGAGTAAGCAACTGAGTTCTGCTTTCGAATAGACAACGCAGATTTGTTTTAGCGCGCTGGCATGGCTTGAGTTTCTGAAAAGCTGAGACGGCGTTTTCGCCAGGCAATGGTGCCTTTGCCATTGAGCCGTAATGCACTTCCCCCGATCAACCAAATCTTTGCCACACCCCGTGACTTAATATCAGGTCAAGGTCATCGGGCGCTTCAGTTGACTTGTCAGCGCAGTCGTTTGAGAGAAAGTTCTGTTCTTGGTAGGCCTCATCAAACGAACGAGCACGACCGCAACGCGTGAGACCGGTTTTACGACAGCGGGCTCGTACCCCCCCTCAAAACACCCAAATCAACGCCGCCGTCATCAAGGTATACCGGGCAAATTTACCGATGGCCATATAGAACACACAAGGCCAGAAGGGCAGGTGCAGCCAGCCGGCCACGGCGCAGAGGGGGTCGCCCACGGCGGGCAGCCAGCTCAGCAGGCAGGCCTTGGGGCCGAAGGCGCGCAGCCAGCCGAGCGCGCGGGCTTCAGAGGTGGCGGCTCCCTCGGTGGGTTGCAATCGGGTTTTGACGTGGTGTGCGCCTGCGCCCATCCACCAGGAGATGGCCCCGCCAATGGTGTTGCCTGCGGTGGCCACGAACACCGCGGGCCAAAACAGGTCTGGGTTGAGTTGGACCAAGCCAAAGACAGCGGGCTCCGAGCCCATGGGCAGCAGCGTGGCCGATATCAATGCCACCACAAACACCGTGGTGAGGCCCACTTCGGGCAAGGCCAAGGTTTGCAGGAACGACATCATCCAGGTGTCCATGCGAACGAGTGTAGCCCCGGGGGTTTGTGGCGGGGGCGGATAAGCCGTTTTTCTCAGGGGCTTTCCTGACAGTTTGCTGAATTTTTAGGCAGATACAATCTCCCTCCCGCTCTGCAATTCACCCGCCCTCCCTTCCTTCCGCTCCCCGCATGCAACTAGGCCCTTATCGTCTGCCGAACCCCGTGTTCGTCGCGCCCATGGCGGGGGTGACGGATCGGCCGTTTCGCATCCTGTGCAAGCAGCTTGGCGCGGGCTATGCGGTGAGTGAGATGGTCACCTCACGGCCCGACCTCTGGAAGAGCTTGAAGACTTCGCGCCGGGCCGATCACGCGGGTGAGCCTGGCCCGATTGCCGTGCAAATCGCCGGAACCGACGCCGCCATGATGGCCGACGCCGCGCGCTACAACATCGATCGGGGCGCGCAAATCATTGACATCAACATGGGCTGCCCCGCCAAGAAGGTCTGCAACAAGTGGGCGGGCTCGGCCCTCATGCAAGACGAGGCCTTGGCCTTGTCCATTGTGGGTGCCGTGGTGCAAGCTGCCGCGCCCCATGGCGTGCCAGTCACCCTCAAGATGCGCACCGGCTGGCGAGCCGATCAGAAGAACGCCTTGCGCATTGCCCTGGCCGCGGAGCAAGCGGGGGTGCAAATGCTCACCATCCATGGCCGCACGCGAGAGCAGGGCTATGGGGGCGTGGCCGAGCACGACACCGTGGCCGAGATCAAATCCAGAGTGGGTGTGCCGGTGGTGGCCAATGGCGATATCGACTCCCCTGAGAAAGCCCGCGCCGTCATGCAATACACCGGTGCCGACGCCGTCATGATGGGCCGCGCGGCGCAGGGGCGGCCCTGGATTTTTCGGGAAGTGGTGCATTTTTTGCAGACCGGCGAGCATTTGGCGCCGCCTCTGGTGGCGGAGGTGCGCCGCTTGTTGCTCGAACACTTGGAGGCGCACTACGGCCTCTATGGCGAGCACACCGGCGTGCGCAGCGCGCGCAAGCACATTGGCTGGTATGTGCGCAGCCTCCCCGGTGGCGAGGCGTTTCGCCAATACATGAACACGCTCGATACCCCCGTGCTGCAGCAGCGGGCGGTGGCGCAATTTTTTGATGAACTGGCCGCGCAGCACGAACGTTTGCCGGCGGCCTTGGGTGTTTCGGAGTCTTTTGCCCATGAGCAAGAAACAGATTGAAGAGGCGGTGCGCGCCAGTTTGGAATCCCTGTTTCGGGATTTGCGCGGCACCGAGCCCGACAACTTGCACGCCTTGATGGTGCAAGTCATTGAGAAGCCTTTGCTGGAGGTGGTGATGAAACACGCCGAAGGCAATCAATCGCGGGCCGCCGAATGGCTGGGCCTCAATCGCAACACCTTGCGCAAGAAACTGCTTGAGCACAAGTTGTTGAAGTAATTCCACGGTAGTTTTTCATTCATGAACGCGCTTCTTTCTGTTTCTGACAAAACGGGCATCGTTGAGCTCGCCCAAGCCCTGCACGCCCTCAACATCGGTTTGCTCTCCACCGGGGGCACCGCCAAACTCTTGGCCCAAGCGGGCTTGCCCGTGACCGAGGTGGCCGACATGACCGGTTTTCCTGAAATGCTCGATGGGCGCGTCAAAACCCTCCACCCCAAGGTGCACGGCGGCTTGCTCGCGCGGCGCGACACGCCGGCCCACATGCAAGCCCTCGCCACGCACGGCATTGGCACCATTGATCTGCTGATCGTCAACCTCTACCCCTTCGAGGCCACGGTGGCCAAGCTCGATTGCACGCTGGAAGACGCCATCGAGAACATCGACATCGGGGGCCCGGCCATGGTGCGCAGTGCCGCCAAGAATTGGAAGGACGTGGCGGTTCTCACCGACGCGAGCCAGTACCCCCGCGTGATCGAGGAGCTCAAGGCGCACGGCAAGGTGAGCGACGCCACGCGCTTTGCGCTTGCCGTGGCGGCGTTTAACCGCATCAGCAATTACGACGCGGCCATCAGCGACTACCTCTCCGCCATCGAGTTCACCACGGGGGAGGGCGTGCCCACGCGCAACGCCTATCCCGATCAGGTCAACGCTCGCTATGTCAAGCTGCAAGACTTGCGCTACGGTGAGAACCCGCACCAAACCGCGGCTTTTTATCGCGATCTGCACCCCGCCCCCGGCTCGCTCGTCACGGCCGAGCAGTTGCAGGGCAAAGAGCTCTCCTACAACAACATTGCCGACGCGGACGCCGCGTGGGAATGCGTCAAGAGTTTTGACGCGCCAGCCTGCGTGATCGTCAAGCACGCCAACCCTTGCGGGGTGGCCGTGGCAGCCGGGCCCCTACAGGCCTACCAAAAAGCCTTCCAGACCGACCCCACAAGCGCCTTTGGCGGCATCATCGCGTTTAACCGGCCTGTGGACGGCCCCACCGCCGAGGCGGTGAGCAAACAGTTTGTTGAAGTCTTGATGGCGCCGGCCTACAGCGCCGAGGCCTTGGCCGTCTTCAAGGCCAAAGCCAATGTGCGCGTGCTGCAAATCAGCCTGCCCGAGGGCGGTGCCGAGGCTTGGGCGCGCGGGGCCAACCCCACCGATGTCAAACGCATTGGCTCGGGTTTGCTGGTGCAAAGCGCCGACAACTTGCTGCTGCACGAAAACGAGTTGCGCGTGGTGACCCAGTTGCAACCCACGGCGCAGCAGTGGGAAGACTTGCGCTTTGCCTGGACAGTGGCCAAGTACGTCAAGAGCAATGCCATCGTGTTTTGCGGCCAAGGCATGACCTTGGGCGTGGGCGCGGGGCAGATGAGCCGCCTCGACTCGGCGCGCATCGCCAGCATCAAAGCTGAGCACGCGGGCCTGAGCCTCCAAGGCTCAGCGGTGGCCAGCGATGCCTTCTTCCCCTTCCGCGATGGGCTGGATGTGGTGATCGACCACGGCGCGACTTGCGTGATTCAGCCCGGCGGCTCCATGCGCGATCAAGAGGTGATTGACGCGGCCAACGAGCGTGGCGTGGCCATGGTCTTCACGGGCGTGCGGCACTTCCGCCACTAAGCTCAGGGGGCGTTTAGGGCGCGCCCACGCGCCATTTGAGCTGTAGGCTCAGGGCGCCGTGCAAACGGTTCTCGATGGAGGGCACGAGCGCGGCATTGAGCCCCAAACGCTCGCCCTCCCAAGAGAGCACCGGAATGACGGCTGGAAACCAGCCGCCGTGATTGGCGTTGACATAGCCATCAAACCCACCCACCACCACCCCCGCGCGCGCACCGAGCACGCGCCAGGGTTGGTAATACACGCCCAGATAGTGCGAGCGGCGGTTCTCGCTGTTGGTGAACGCGCCCCCGGTGATGGACCAGGTGTCATCCCAGCGGTATTCCGCGCCCAGGCCGGGGTTGGCGTCTCTCAGGCCTTGGTCGCGGTTGAAGTGGTAGGAATAAAAGCCCGCGTTCACCCACACGCGCGAAGCCCAGTTCGCCTCGGTCTGGGCCTGCGCGGGGCTATGCCCGAGGCCCGCGAGGGCCAGGCACAGGGCGCTGGCGCGGGCCTGTCTCTTATACACATTCT
>VEQC01000186.1 GCA_018883455.1 Limnohabitans sp.
GCCCCGCCTCATTCGTGATTTTGCCGCCATGGGCGGTGTGGCCACATTGCGTCGCACGGCCCAAGGGGAGCCCTTGGTGACGGACAACGGCCAATGGATTTTGGATGTTCGATCCCTGCAAATCCACCAGCCTCTGGCTTTTGAAGATCAGGTGAGCCAATGGCCGGGTGTGGTGACGGTGGGGGTGTTTGCACATCAAAAAGCCCAGGTGTGTTTGATGGCCACTTCGGATGGCGTTCGTACCCTCCAATTCTGAGGAAGTCCCATGACTTATTGCGTTGGCATCAAACTCAAAGCCGGTTTGGTTTTTTTATCCGATTCCAGAACCAATGCCGGTCTGGATCAAATCAGCACCTTCCGCAAGATGATCGTTTACGAGAAAACCGACGATCGCTTCATGGTGTTGCTCTCTGCGGGCAATCTCTCGATCTCGCAATCGGTGCGCGAGATCTTTCAGGTCGAGCAAATCCAAGATCACCCCGACGCCGAGCCCATCACCCTCTGGAACGCGCGCAGCATGTTTGACGCGGTGCGCGTCTTGGGCTCGGCGGTGCGCCGGGTGTACGAGCGCGACGCTGCGGCCCTCAAGGCCACCGGGGTGGATTTCAATGTGTCCCTGATCTTTGGCGGGCAGATTCGTGGCGAAGCCATGCGACTCTTTCAGGTCTACTCGCCGGGTAACTTCATCGAGGCGACCGCCGAAACCCCTTACTTCCAAATTGGTGAGTCCAAATATGGCAAACCGGTGTTGGATCGGGTGTTGAATCCCGATACCCCCCTCAATGAGGCTGCCAAGTGCGCGCTCGTGTCGATGGATTCCACCTTGAAGTCCAATTTGTCGGTGGGCTTGCCGCTGGACATGGTGGTGTACGACGCCGACCGGTTCCAGAGCGACAAAATCGTGTGCATCGATGAGCAAAACCCCTATTTCCAGATGTTGCACAACACCTGGGGGCAGCGTTTGCGGGAGGTCTTCGATGGCATTGAAGATCCCATCTGGAATGGCGGCCAAACGGCGGTGCCGCTCATGCAGCCAACGGCGCGGCATCAGCCTTTGCGCAAAATCATGACGCCCGAAGAGCGTTTGATCTAAACCGGGGCGGCGCTGGCGATGGGGGTGACCGTCACCCCAACGCTCAAACGATGGCTGGCGCCGCCGTGAATCACGCCCCGCACGGGCGAGACGTCCGCATAGTCGCGGCCCCAAGCCAAGCACACGTAGTCCTCACCCGGCGTGCCGAGCCCAGCGCGGTTGTTGGTGGGATCCAAATCAAGCCACGCGCCTGCGGGGGCAGAGGGGGGCGCGGCGTGGTCGGTGCTCCCCGGCGCGGCGGGAAGGTAGACCGAGGCCCAGGCATGCGAAGCGTCGCTGCCAATGAGGCGTGCTTGGCCGGGAGGCGGCTCGGTCAACAAATAACCGCTGACGTAGCGTGCCGACAGCCCCAGCGTCCGCAGGGCGCACAGCAGAATGTGCGCAAAATCCTGGCACACCCCTTGGCGTGCATGCAGGGCCGCCAGTGCGGGCGTGTGCACATCGGTGCTGTGGGCCGCGTAGGTGAAGTCCGCATGCATGCGCTGCATCAGATCCACCGCGGCCTGAGCCAGGGGCCGGCCCGGGGTAAAGCTCTGGCGGGCATAGTGCTCGAAATCGGGGTGGATCTGCACATGACGGGAGGGAAAACAAAATTCCTGTGCGGGATCCCAAACCCCGCCGGCGCGGTACTGAAAATGGGCGCGCACCTCTTCCCATGGTGTGGGCGGCCCGTCTTGGCCGAGCGGCCCACGCGTTTGCACTTCGCTGCGCGCTTCGATGCGCAATTGTGCGTGGGCTTGGTTCAAGGCAAAGAACACCCGCCGGTTGCCATACACGTCTTCCCCTTCGTGCAGGCTTTGCGGCTCGGGGCTCATGTGCAAGGCCGCCCCCAGCACGGTTTGCGTGGGCGTTTGGCGCGGCAGCAAATGGGCTTGGTGCTGCGCGGTGCTCACCGCCGGCGTGTAGTCGTAGGTCGTGGTGTGGGTGATGTGCAGACGCATGGGCTTTAGGCTCCCACACTGCCCACGGACTCTGCGTGGGTGAAATAGCGCTGCGCCAAGCCATCCGAGACCTGCCAAGCGAAGGTTTCCAGTTGGGTGAGCAGTCGCGTGAGGGCTACGGGGTTCATGGCGCCTGAGGCGTCGCAGAGGGATTCGAGGGACAACTCGGCCGCCGAGGGCAGGCCTTGGGCGAGGCCATCGTCCTGACCCAGTGGCGTTTGGGCCAGCTTGTTGAGTCGAGCGCGGATGGTTTTGCAAACCCAATGGAGGGACCGAGGGTGCTCGGCGTCGACCACCAAGCGCGCGAGCCATGCGGCCTGGTCGTCGCCTTCGGCGTGGTCTGCGCCCGGCACGAGTTGCCCGTCGGCCAATTCCATCAGCAAACGCCCGAGGGTGGCGATAGCCTCCGCGTCGGTCGAGGACACGACCTCCAGCGCCGTGCGCAGGGATTGCGCCAGAAAGCCCAGTCGCTCCACCAAACGTCCCAGGGTGAGCAGTTGCCAGCCATCGTCGCGGGTCATGCGGTCGTTTTGCGCCCCAGTGATGGTGACCAAATCGGTGGCAACCTCGGCCAGCACGCGCAGGGCTTCCTCGCGGGTGGTGGCGAGGGCTTGACCCGGCACGCTTTGCCAATGCGCAAAGCGCGTCGACAACTGACTGATGGCTTGCCATTGCTGCGGCGACAAACGCTCCCGCAGCGAGGCGGCGGTGCGCGCCATGGCCGCGAGGTTGTAGCCCAGGCTCGGCTGCGCCAAATCGTGCAGCCCCGCCACCAAGGTGCGCTCAAACAGCAGCCGCTTGGCCTCATGCCGGTCATCTCCGGACCGCGCGGGGCGCGGGAGTTCGGCGGGCACGAGGCTATTCAAGCTGCAAAGCCCTTGCAACCACACCCAGATGGGGGGCGATAAATCGCCGCGCTGGAGTTGTTGCAGGCAGAGGCTGGCGAGTCGCTGGGCGTTTTCACTGCGCTCGGTGTAGCGGCCCAACCAAAACAGGTTTTCGCCCGCGCGGCTGGTGACGGCGCGCGCACGCGCCGTGGGGCGGTTGGGGGGCACAGGCGCCGGGTTCGGTGGCGCAGAACCGGCGTTGGACAAGACCCAGACATCGGCACTGCTGCCCCCGCGCTGCATGGAGGCGATTTCGGCTTGCGCCGAGGCGATGCGCGCCAAGCCCCCGGGCAAGACCTCCCAGGCCTCGGGTCCGACCCGCAGGGCGAAGACCCGCAGGACCACCGATTGGGGCACGATTCGATGACCCCGCCAGGTGGGCATTTGCGAGAGGGGCTGGTAGGCTTGCAAGGTGTAGCGGTGGGGTTCGCGCACAATGCGCCCGCGCCATTGGTCTTGCAAATCGAGGCTGAGACTGCCGCCCAAGGTGGAGACGAACGCCTCATCGTAGGCGCTGGCGGGGTAGGTGGGTTTGATCACCGTGCGCCCCAAATGCGGCAGCACCGCATCCATGGCGGAGCGTTCGCCACACCACCAAGTGTCGAGGGAGGGCAACTGCAGCGTCTCCCCCAGAATGCGCTCGCACAAACCCGGCAGAAAACCCAATAACGCAGGCGACTCCAACCATGCGGTACCGGGCGGGTTGGCCAACATCACATGGCCTGCGCGCACGGCTTGGAGCAGGCCGGGCACCCCCAGCGTGGAATCCGGGCGCAGCTCCAGCGGGTCGAGAAAGGCATCATCCAAACGCTTGATGAGAATGTCCACCGGTTCGAGACCGCGCAAGGTGCGCCAGTACAGGCGTTGATCCCGCACCGTGAGGTCGCTGCCTTCGACCAGCGCGATGCCCAGGTGGCGTGCCAGGTAAGCGTGCTCAAAGTAGGTCTCATTGAAGGGACCCGGGGTGAGCAGGGCGATCTGCGCCGCCGAGCCAGCAGGGCTCGCCTCGCGCAGGGCTTGCAACCAACGTTGGTAGGTGGCGCCCAAGTCTTGTACCCCCAAGTGGGCGTAGGCCTCTGCGAATTGGCGCCGAATGAGGCCACGGTTCTCCAACAAATAGCCCATGCCTGAGGGGGCTTGCACCCGTTGGGAGATCACCGCCCATCGACCCTCGGGGCCGCGGCCCAAATCGAAGGCCGCCACGTGCAGAGGGAATGCATCGACAGCGGGCTTGCCTTGGAGTTCGCGTAAAAAATCTGGGTGTCCGTGCACCAGCGCTGCAGGCACCAAGGCCTCGCGCAGCAGGCGTTGCGGGCCGTAAGCGTCTTGCATCAGGGCGTCGAGCACGCGGGCCCGTTGCACCACCCCTTTTGCGAGCGCGGACCAATCGTCTGCGCCCAAGAGCAAAGGAAAGAGATCGATGGCCCAAGGCCGCTGTGGGCCATCCTGCTCGGCGTAGACGTTGTAGGTGATGCCGTTTTCCAGCACCTGTCGCTGCAAGGATTGAAAGCGTTGATCCAGTTGGCCCATCTCTTGTGGACCGAGGGTCTCGAAGAAGGCTTGCCATGGCGACGCTAACCGCGGCGCACCGCTGGCGGCACGCAGTTCGTCATAGTGACCCGCAGCGGCGGCGTTGCTCAGGTGGCTCACCGAGTCTGGGATCGAAGGGTTCGACTCGCCGCCCGAACGTGGCCGGCGGGAAGCCGGAGGTTCTGCCATGGCGTCATTGTCTCACCGTCTGAGGTCGAGCGTGAAGGGGAACTCGGGGTGAGCGCTCAAGGCGAGCATGTGGGGGAGATCCTCCAAACGTCCCGGACTATGGGTGTTCGCAAAAAACCGCGCCAAGCGTCGGCTCTGCGCCTCGTTGGCATTGACGGGCAAGGTCTCGAAATGGCGGCCTCCCGGATGCATCACGTGGTATTGGCAGCCCCCGATGGAACGCTTCATCCAGGTGTCCACCACATCGAAGGTGAGGGGAGCGTGCACCCCAATCGTGGGATGCAAGGCCGAAGGCGGTGCCCAAGCCCGGTAGCGCACACCTGCCACA
>VEQC01000187.1 GCA_018883455.1 Limnohabitans sp.
GTCGATGAGGATCTTGGTGGTGTTGGTGTAGATCTGCTGCATCGCCTCGATGTAGAGACGATCGCGCGTGACCTGCGGGGCTTTTTGGTATTCCGTGACCAATGACTTGAAGCGTTGGGCGTCACCGGTGGCCTGCGCCACGATACGCGCTTTGTAGCCTTCGGCCTCTTGCTTCAAGCGCGAGGCGGCACCCACGGCGCGCGGAACGACGTCGTTGGCATAGGCCTCAGCCTCGTTTTTGGCGCGCTCGCGCTCTTGGCCGGCCTTGAGCACATCGTCAAACGCCGCCTGCACTTGCTCGGGTGGGCGCACGCCGCCCTGCTGCAGATTGATGCCCACCACCTCGATGCCAACCTTGTAGCGATCGAGAATGGACTGCATGAGGGCGCGCACTTGAGGGGCGATCTGATCGCGCTCTTCGGACATGGCGGAATCCATGCGCATCTTGCCCACCACCTCCCGCACCGAGGTCTCGGCAACTTGCACCACGGTGTCGGTGGGGTTCTTCGTCTCGAACAGATACGCACGGGCGTCGGTGAGGCGATATTGCACCGCGAATTTGATCTCAAGGATGTTCTCATCCTGGGTCAACATGGCCGACTCGCGCAGGCCCGTGGTTTTCACAATGTTGTCGCGGCCCACATCCACCGAGCGGATTTGGGTGACAAACACCAACTCGTGGCGTTGTAACGGATAAGGCATGCGCCAATTGAAACCCGCACCGACGGTGCGGTCATAACGGCCAAAGGTGGTGATGACCGCTTGCTGACCTTCTTGAACGATGAAAAAGCCGGTGGAGAGCCAAATGGCCACAAACACACCCACGATGAGGCCCAGGCCGATTTGGATGCCACGGCCCTGTGGCCCCCCGGAGCCGCCAGGTTGCCCACCTTGCGGGGGTGGGGACATGCCACCGCCACCGCCCGGACGGACCTTGCCACCGAGCAGCTTGCCAAGCTTGCGGTTGAAGTCACGCCACAATTCGTCGAGATCCGGCGGACCGCCCGAGCCCCCTCCCCCTCCGCCCGAAGGCTGTCGGGGAGGCTCTGGGGGGGTCTCTGGGCCGGATTTGGGATCGTCCGGTCCCCGGCCCCATCGACCATCGTTGAGATTGAGCATGATGGGGAGTCGCATAAACCGGCTGAAGCGGCCCTTGGGGCGTGTGGGTGAATTCATGCGTTTGTTTGGTTAGGTTCCTGAAATGGGATTGTGCCCAAATTTTGAGTCCCCACAGCCCGTTGGGCCAAGAGTTGACGCAAATCGGCGAGACCCTCGCCGGTTCGGGCGCTGACAAATTGACGCACGACGGTCTGGCCATCCGATTCGACCCGGGCTTGCAACTGCAGGGGGCGGCGCTCGGGCGGCAGCGCATCGAGTTTGTTGAAGACCAGGATTTGGGGAATATGGTCGGCGCCAATTTCGTGCAACACGCGCTGCACTTGCTCGATTTGCTCGGGATGATTGGGGTGCGAGGCATCCACCACATGCAAGAGCAGATCGGCATCGGCGGCCTCTTGGAGCGTGGCTTCGAACGCGTCCACCAAGCCGTGGGGTAAATCCCGGATGAAGCCCACGGTGTCCGAGAGCGACACCGAGCGTCCCACCCCTTGCTCGCCGCCCAAATACAGTTGGCGCGTGGTGGTGTCGAGGGTGGCGAACAATTGATCGGCGGCGTAGGCCCGGGCTTTGACCAAGGCATTGAACAAGGTGGACTTACCCGCGTTCGTGTAGCCCACGAGGGAGATGCCAAAAGCCTCGCGGCGCGTGCGTTGGCGGCGTTGCGTGTGGCGCTGTTTTTTCACTTTTTCCAAGCGCTGGCGGGTGCGAGAAATCGCCTCGCCAATCATGCGCCGGTCCAGCTCAATCTGGGTTTCACCAGGGCCCCCACGCATGCCAATGCCACCGCTTTGACGCTCCAGGTGCGACCAACGCCGCACCAGGCGGGTGCTGAGGTACTGCAAGCGCGCGAGCTCGACTTGCAGCTTACCCTCATGGCTGCGCGCGCGCTGCGCGAAGATTTCCAGAATCAACAGGGTGCGGTCATTGACCGGCAGCCCAATGTGGCGCTCCAGATTGCGCTGCTGGCCGGGCTCAAGGCTTGGTCAAACAGCACTTCCTTGGCTTGGTGGAGGGTAGCCAAGTCACGGATTTCATCGGCTTTGCCACTGCCGACAAACAGCGCCGCATCGGGGGCGCGCCGTTTGCAGGTAATGCGGGCGACGGGTTGCATGCCCGCGGTCTGGGCGAGTAAGCCCAGTTCCTCGAGCTCTGCATCGAAGTGCGGCTCGCCCAAATCCACGCCCACGAGCAGGACCTGGGGGGTTTTGTCCGAGGAAGCGGTGGTCAAGGGAATCAAATCCCACGCGCGCCGGGGGTGGAGCCCCAAGCGGTGGTCATTCTTGGGTCGGGGCAGCTCCCGACTCGCTGCCGGAGAAATTCACGGCGCGGCCTGGAACAATGGTCGAGATGGCATGTTTGTAAACCATTTGGGTTACCGTATTGCGCAACAAAACGACGTATTGATCGAACGACTCGATTTGTCCCTGGAGTTTGATGCCGTTGACCAGATAGATGGAAACCGGCACGTGCTCGCGGCGCAAGGCGTTGAGAAAAGGGTCTTGGAGCAACTGGCCTTTGTTCTTGGTGTTTTCGGTACTCACGATATCCTCCGTGTTAATGCAATCTTGAGAAATAACCCCTATAACATACCACAATCATTGCGGCATGCCCATGCAGAATCAATCGTCCTTGTCCTTGTAAGGGTTGTGCGAGGTGCGCATTTCGATGCGCAAGGGCGTACCCTCCAGCGCAAAAGCTTTGCGGAAACGCCCTTCCAGAAAACGCTTGTAGGAATCGGTGACGTGTTCGAGCGAGTTGCCGTGCACCACGATCACCGGCGGGTTCATGCCCCCCTGGTGGGCATAGCGCGGTTTGGGTCGGAACATGCCCGCGCGCTTGGGGGCTTGGAACTGAACCGCTTCTTGCAGCAGCCGGGTGAGCATGGGCGTGGACATCTTGCACATGGCGGCTTTGTAAGCCGAACCAATGGAGCCCCAAAGGGGCCCGAGTCCTTGGCGTTTTTTTGCGGAAATGAAGTGCAAGGTGGCAAACTTCAAGAAAACCAATCGCGTTTCGATGGCGCGCTGCAACAGCTCGCGCTGGTAAGCATCGACCGCATCCCATTTGTTGACGGCGAGCACCACGGCACGACCGCTCTCCAAAATATAGCCCGCGATGTGCGCGTCTTGATCGGTGATGCCCTGGGTCGCATCGAGCAGCAAGAGCACCACATGGGCGTTGTCAATCGCTTGCAGGGTTTTGACGACAGAGAACTTCTCGATGGCTTCAAACACCTTGCCTTTGCGGCGCAGACCGGCGGTGTCGATGAGCTCAAACTTTTGACCTTGGCGCTCAAAGGGGACGCTGATGGCGTCGCGCGTGGTGCCTGGTAAATCGAAGGCCACCAGGCGCTCCTCGCCCAGCCAGGTGTTGATGAGGGTGGACTTGCCCACATTGGGCCGCCCCGCAACGGCCAGACGGATGACGCCATCCTCTTCGGGCTGATCTTCCGCTTCCTCAGGCCACTGCAATTGGTCGAGCGCGAGGGTGACCATGCTGCGAATGCCTTGGCCGTGCGCGGCGGAAATGGGCAAGACCTCACCGAGCCCGAGTTCGTAAAACTCGGCCAGCTGATGGCCCGCTTGCATGCCCTCGGCCTTGTTGGCGACCAACAGGCAGGGCTTGCCCAAGCGGCGTAGGTATTTGGCAATGTCGTGGTCTTGGGCGGAGAGGCCGCTGCGCGCGTCGACCACAAACACCACCACGTCGGCTTCGGCCACCGCTTGCTGCGTTTGGCGCGCCATCTCCTTGAAGATGCCCTCACTGGCGTCGGGCTCAAAACCGCCCGTGTCAATCACGATGTAGGCCCGAGAGCCCAGACGGGCGTTGCCGTAATGGCGATCACGGGTGAGCCCTGCGAAGTCCGCCACAATGGCGTCGCGCGACTGGGTGAGGCGGTTAAAGAGGGTGGATTTACCGACGTTGGGACGCCCCACCAAGGCCAAAACGGGTTTCATAAACTGCTCACATCCCGCTTAAGGCGTCTTGATTTCAAACACACGTCCCGATCGGGTCACCACGAGGCTTCGCTGGGGGTCTAGGACGATGGCACCGGCAACCGGCTCATCGGTGAGGCGCAGGCGGTTTTGCAGCTCGCCACTGGTGGGGTCGAGGGCATAAACCCAGCCGCCACTGTCGCTCACCAGCACGGTTTTGGCCAAGCGCCAGATCGGGCCGAGCTGGCGGTACTTCAGGCGATCCGATTCCCACACCCGTTCGCCATCGGTACGGCGCAAGGCTTGAATGCTGCCATTGGCGAGAATGACGTACACCAGGTCGGTGTCCGCAGCAACGGCACGCTCACCCGGAATGGCACGGCTCCAGAGCAATTGGCCGGTCGTGCCGCTGAGGCAGGCGACTTGGGTTTGAAAGGCCCGCACGCAGAGTTGATCGCCGATGCGCGGCGCGGGCCCGAGCAGGTCCACCAGGCGCTCCATGTCGTTCACACCACGCGGGACCGACACCACGGCCTCCCACAGCGGCGCGCCGGTGTCGGGGTTGAGGGCCTGCAAGCGGCCCGAATGGCTGGCCACCACGCGCTCACCCTGGGTTTGCAACACCCCCGCTTCGCGCAGCACCAGGGGCTCGCCCGGCCGCGTGCGTTGCCACAGACGGGTTCCGGTTTGGGCATCGAACGCACTCACCGAGCGGTCCGCCCCCAACACAAAGACGCGACCACCCGCCACCAGGGGCGCGGTGAACGCTTCACTGGTGAGTTGTTGCTGCCAACGCAACTGCCCTTCGCTCAAGACCAGCAGACGACCCGCGCGGCTGATGACCGCCACATCGCGCCCCTCCGTGCCCGCGGCCGCTTGGAGCGCCGCG
>VEQC01000188.1 GCA_018883455.1 Limnohabitans sp.
AAAATTTTCATCATTTATATATTACTCAATTATATAAATCAACACTTTTAAATCATATCGGAATATATTTTAAATAATTAAATAGGACAATAACTTAATAAAAAATGTTATTAATTTTGGCAATATCCCTAATTGCCCTGGCTGCTCTGGCTGCTACCTCGGCTTTTGCGCAATTCAGCATTGACGGCGTCATGGACGCTGGCTACGGCACCGTCAAATACAAAGGCACCAGCGTGACTGGCGTCTTCAACAACGGCTCGTCCACTTCCCAGATCAACTTCCGCGGCAAGCAAGACTTGGGCGGCGGTATGTCCGCTGACTTCCGCGTTGAAACCGACTGGAACACCGTCTCCAACGGCGGCAACCAAGGTAACGTGGCTGGCTCTGTTGCTTCTTCTTTCGGCAACGGTGAAATCCGTACAGGTTTGGCCGGTGGCTTCGGTCGCGTGGATCTCGGCGCTGTGAACTACACAACTTTGAGCGCCACCCTGACTGGCCAGCCTTACGGCACCGCCATCGGTTCGGGCTTCCGTACCCTGTACGTGAACGACGCACGCGCCACTTCGGCCGTTCGTTCGGACAACGCCATCAAGTACACATCGCCTTCCTTCTCTGGCTTGACCGTTTCCCTGTACAACGCTGCTAAGCAGACCAAGGCTTCTGGCGCTGCTGAAACCACATTCAGCAGCACCTTCGGTGCCTATGACATGTCTGGCGTCCGTGAAATGGGCATCAGCTATGCCAACGGCCCCTTGAACGCCATCTACACCAACCTCAAGCAAGACAACGTGCAGGTTGGCACTGGCACCACCAAGGACACCGTGAGCACCCTGGGCGCTAACTACACCATGGGCGACATCAAAGTGTTCCTGTTGAACCAAACCAACAAGAACGACGCCGCTACCGCTCGTAACAACAAGACCACCACCATCTCTGCAACATACACCATGGGCGCTACTACCCTGGGCGTGCAGACTGGCGGCACCAAGGCTGTTGACGGTACCAAGTCGAAGTTCACCGGTATCGGCGCTGACTACGCGCTGAGCAAGACCACCGCTCTCTACTTCCGTAGCGAGAAGAACGACAACAAGGCCAACACCGTCAACGCTGCTCTGACACCCGCTTCCATCAGCGGTACAGGCACCAACTTTGACCGTCAAGCCCTGGGCCTGCGCGTCGCTTTCTAATTCCATGCTGGCTTTCGCCAGCTTGAGTTAGCAAGAACCCAAAAACCCACTGGGGCAACCCGGTGGGTTTTTTTCTTGGGCCAGGCGACTTGAACCCTGGCCCTTTTGAATTTCAACAGGTGTGATGTCATGCAAATGGGTCGGTGTTGGCGACGGGTCTTGACAGGCTGGATTTGGCTGGTCGCTTTGTTCGCCATGGGGCCGGCCCAGTCTGCGGACTGTCCCATCGCCTTGCGCCTGACGCAGGCGCCAGGTCAAGTGCAATGTCTGTCGGACCTTCGGGTGGCGGAGCAAACCTCGGCCAATTGGCGTCGCAAGATCGGCGAAGTCGCGAAAAGTGCCCCCGCATGGGTACTGGCGGGCTCGGTAACCCCCGCACCCCAATGCGCCGCATTTGCGGAAATTGCGGTCTATCAACCCACACTGTTCATTCAACGTGATCGCGCCATGAGTGAGGTCGCTAGCGCGTGCCCCAAAGGCTGTGAGTGCACGGTGGCGATCATGAACGGAGCCGTGCAGAACCCGGCGATTGTGGATCTGTGGTCCAAATCGCTCCCCGAATTCGCCCAACCAGCGACACCCTTACCGCCGAGCGCAACGAAGGAAACGAACGCTTGTGGTTTTAACCAACAGATCGAAGTCGCCCCTGGCAAACATATTTGCATCACCGATCTGCCAGTGGCCAAAATGAAACCAGCCAAATGGGGGCGCGAGGTGGGGGATTTGGTCAAATCCTTCCGAAATTGGAGCCTCATTTTGCCCAAGGAGGACAGCGCCATTTGCCGGCCTTACGTGGGACTGATTGAGTTATCGACCGGGACCGGTCCGGCAAACCCTTTGTTTGGTCAGGCCATTGAGCGGGAGTTGGCGAACTGTCCCAGCCAATGCGAGTGCAAGCTGGTCGTGAGTCAAGGCCGTAGCGTGGACGTTGCTCGGCTCACGAGTTGGGGAGTCCCCGGCCGGCAGGCGGGCACCGAAGTGCCGACGCCAACCCTCTCCAGCACGGCAGCCGCATTGACGGCAGTGACGTCCTCCAACTCCCAAACGCAGGCCCGGGAGCAAGAGCGCCTGGCGCAGGAGGCCCGCGCGCGTGAGCAAGAGCGATTGGCACAGGAGGCCCGCTTGCGCGAGCAAGAGCGCCTGGCGCAGGAGGCCCGCGCGCGTGAGCAAGAGCGATTGGCGCAGGAGGCCCGCTTGCGCGAACAGGAGCGCCTGGCGCAGGAGGCCCGCGCGCGTGAGCAGGAGCGATTGGCGCAGGAGGCGCGCTTGCGCGATCAGGAGCGCCTGGCGCAAGAAGCCCGGGCGCGCGAAGAGGAGAACCAGCGCCTGCGTTTGGAGTTGGCGCGATTACAGCAAGAAGCTCGCAAAGCGCCCGAGCCAAGCCCGCTGGCACCGCCCCCGCTGAGCAACCGTAAGGCCTTGGTGATTGGCAATGACAATTACAAAAACGTCAGCAAGCTCATGAATGCGCGTGAGGACGCCAGAGCAATGGCCCAAAGCCTCGAGAAAGCGGGCTATCGGGTGTTGCTACGCCTGGATCTGTCTGAACGAGAAATGAAATCGGTCATGCGCATGTTCAAGGGCATGGTCGAGCCGGGTGACGAAGTGGCTATTTTTTACGCGGGGCACGGCGTTCAATTGGGGGCGGTGAACTACCTGTTGCCCACCGATGTGGGCAGCGACAGCGAAGATCAAGTCCGTGACGAGGCCATCCCTTTGCAGAGGGTGTTGGATGACATGAACGAAAAACGCGTGAAGTTCACCCTGGCCATCATGGATGCTTGCCGCGATAACCCCTTCAAGCCCACCGTTGCAGGGCGCTCCATTGGGGCGGGAACGCGGGGCTTGGCGCCCACGGCCGCAGCCACTGGGCAAATGATCGTGTTTTCAGCAGGCCAAGGTCAGCAGGCGCTAGACCGTCTGGGGGACAAAGACACGTCTCGGAATGGCTTGTTCACACGCGTTTTTGTGCAAGAGATGCTCAAGCCCGGTGTGCCCATCGATCGTGTGGTGAAAAATGTGCGCAACGAAGTGTCCGCATTGGCCAAGTCCATCGGGCACGAGCAGGTTCCTGCGATTTATGACCAGGTGCTGGGCGATTTTTACTTCGTGCGTCGCAACACGCCATGAATGGATCTTGCGCAATCCAGCTTCAAACAAACCCTTTGTGGGCTAACCAGAGGCACGGGGGTGCCAGTACGGGCTTATCGTGCACCTGTGATTGGGGTAGGATTCCCCCTTTGAGTGTTGATTGAACCGTTGGAGTGTGCACCCCATGAAAATTCTTGTCCCCGTTGACGGCTCCAAATCGGCGGCCAATGCCGCCAAATATGCGGCCAAATTGGCGTCCGCCCTGCGCACCAAAGACCGTGTCACCCTGGTGAGCGTGCATGACGACCATGCCCTGCGTCACGCGCGCAAGTTTGTCGGCAAACAGCAGGTGGAGGATTACTTGCGCGAAGTTAGCGATGCCGATCTCAAGACCGCGCATGCGCATTTGAACAAAGCCGGGGTCACCCACGACGCCATCATCCGCCAAGGTCATGTGGCCGAAGAAATTGTCCGCTTGGCCAATAGCGGCAAATTTGACCTGGTCATCATGGGCTCCAAAGGCCGTAGCCAATTGGCCGATTTGCTCCTGGGTTCGGTGGTCCAACGCGTCATGGCCACCGCCAAAATCCCGGTTTTGGTGGTCAAGTAAGCCCTGCGCTGGGGTGCAATTCCCCCGCCCGGGTACGGGTTTAGGAGGGGGGCTGAGCATGGCTAGAATGGTCAATTCCTCATTCTTTTTTTGACGGAGTCGACCATGAAGAAGCATTTGTTCGCCCTTGCCATCTCCACCCTGCTCGCCGGCAACGCTCTGGCCCAAGCCAATGACACGGTGGCCAAGGTGAAAGCCTCAGGCAGCATCACGATGGGGGTGCGCGATTCCTCCGGTGCCTTGTCTTACACCTTGGGGGACGGCAAGTATGTGGGTTACCACATCGAAATTTGCCAGCGCATCATTGCCAATCTGGAAAAAGTGGCGGGTAAGAAGCTGGATGTGAAATTCCAGTCCGTGACTTCCCAAAACCGCATCCCGCTCACGCAAAACGGCACGATCGACATCGAATGTGGTTCAACCACCAACAATGCCGCGCGCCAAAAGGATGTCTCCTTCGCTTTCACGACCTTCGTGGAAGAAGTGCGCATTGCCACCAAGGCGAGCTCAGGCATCACCTCGATTTCTCAGCTCAACGGCAAAAACGTGGCCACCACCACTGGCACCACCTCGGTTCAACTCCTGCGCAAGCACGAGCGCGCCAATGGCGTTGATTTCAAGGAAGTGTTTGGCAAAGATCACGCCGAGAGCTTCTTGCTGCTCGAGTCGGGCCGTGCCGACGCTTTCGTGATGGACGGCCAGATCCTGGCCGGCAATATCGCCAATTCCAAGAGCCCGGCTGACTATCGCATCGTGGGTGAAGTGCTCAACGTCGAGCCCATCGCCATCATGATGCGCAAGGACGACACGCTCAAGAAAGTGGCCGATGACACCATCGCCGAATTGGCCAAATCGGGTGAGCTCGCCAAGCTCTACGACAAGTGGTTCATGCAGCCCATCCCGCCGAAAAACGCCCGTTTGGGTTTGGCCGCCAGCGAAGCCACCAAGTGGACCTGGGCTAATCTGAACGACAAGCCGGTGGAAGAGTTCCGCAAGTAAAGCGGCGGTCACCATGACCCTGGAT